>JAKDUN010000397.1 GCA_030457675.1 Brachybacterium sp.
CGACTGATCCCACCCACCGGCCCTCTCCGCCCGGTCTTCGACCCGCCCCACTCCATCCGGTCCTCCATCGACCCGTGAATCCGGTGCCGAAGATCGTGCCTGCACCGCACCGAAGCCACGGGTGGATGGGCTGGTGGAGTGGCCGCCTCGGCATGGACATCAGGAGGGCGGCTCGGGAGTCCGCCCCCGGCGGGGCGGGCTCCCGTCGAGACGTGCGTCAGCGCGGGGCGATCACCGGCTCGCCGGTCTCGTCGCGGGCCATCACCTCGCGCCCGCCCTGCCACACACGCAGCGTCCGGTGCCGCACGTCCAGCGGATCGCCCTCCCACAGCACCAGGTCCGCCTCCTTGCCCGGTGCCAGCGAGCCCAGACGATCGGCGATGCCCAGCACCTCGGCCGGGTTCAGCGTGATCGCCCGCAGCGCGTCGGCGGGAGCCATCCCGTGCTTGACCGCGAGCGCGGCCTGGTCGACGAGGAACTCGATCGGCACCACCGGATGGTCGGTGATGATCGAGACCTTCACCCCCGCCGCGGTGAGGATGCCGGGAGCCTTCGGGGTGCGGTGGCGCACCTCCACCTTGGACCGCGAGACGATCAGCGGACCGTAGAGCACCGGCACCCCGGCGGCCGCGATCCGGTCGGCGATCAGGTAGGACTCCGTGCCGTGGTCGAGCACCAGCTCGAAGCCGAACTCCTCGGCGATCCGCAGCGCGGTGGCGATGTCGTCGGCCCGATGCGAGTGCTGACGCCAGGGGATCTCCCGCTCCAGCACCCGGCTGAGGGCCTCGGAGACCAGATCCGCGTCCCGGTCCTCCGCAGGCTCGGCCGCCCAGGCCCGAGCCTTCGCGAAGGCCTGACGGATGGTGAGGGCGACGCCGAGCCGGGTCGAGGGCGTCTTCTTCTGCTCGCCGTAGACCCGCTTGGGGTTCTCACCGAGCGCGGCCTTCAGCCCGGAGGGGCTGCGCAGCACCATCTCGTCCACCACCCGGCCGTGGGTGCGGATCGCGACCGCCAGGCCGCCGATCGGGTTCCCGGAGCCGGGGTTGACGTTGACCGCGGTGACCCCGCCGATGATCGCGTCGTCGAAGCCGATCTCCACGGGATTGATCGCATCGATCGCCCGGGCCGCGGCCATCACCGGGTCGGTCATCTCGTTGGTGTCCTGGCCGGCCCAGCCCTCGCCCTCCTCATCGACCCCGAGATGCACGTGGGCGTCGATGAAGCCCGGCAGCAGCCAGCCGCCGTCCGCGTCGACGACCTCGGCCCCTTCCGGGACCTCGAGATCCGGTCCGAGGTCGGCGAGGCGGCCGTCCCGGATCAGGACGGTGCCGTCGAAGGGCTCGCCCTCGATCGGGACGACATGGGCGTGGGTGATCGCGATGAGACTCATGCCATGACAGTCCGCCGACCGCTCGGTGGAGTCAAATCCTCGGCCGACCCCGGGCGCGCAGCGACCATGCGGGATACTCTGCCCGCATGTCGAAGAAGTCGAAGAGAACGCCGCTCTCGGAGCAGACCCCCACCGGATTCCCGCTGCCCTCGGGCTGGAAGGGCGAGGTCACCGAGTTCGACCCGCGGGCCACGCCCGGGTTCCGCGGGAAGAAGGCCGACGGCAAGAAGCTGCTGGCCCTGCGCGACCACGCGCTCGATGACCTGCAGGAACGCCTGTACGCCGCGCACCACGGGGACTCCGCCGGTCGCTCCGTGCTGCTGATCGTGCAGGGCATGGACACCTCCGGCAAGGGCGGCATCATGCGGCACGTGGTGGGGAACGTGGACCCGCAGGGCGTGGACATCGCCGCCTTCAAGGCGCCCACCCCGGCGGAGAAGCGCCACGACTTCCTGTGGCGGATCCGCAAGCGCACCCCCGCGCCCGGGATCATCGGTGTCTTCGACCGCTCGCACTACGAGGACGTGCTGATCCATCGGGTGCACGGCTGGGCCGACGCCGCCGAGATCCGTGAGCGGTACACGGCCATCAACGCCTTCGAGCGCGAGCTCGCCGAGGCCGGGACGACGGTCGTGAAGGTCATGCTGCACATCTCCCGCAAGGAGCAGGGGGAGCGGCTGATGGAGCGGCTCGAGCGGCCGGACAAGCACTGGAAGTTCAATCCCGGCGACGTCGACGAGCGCGGGCACTGGGACGACTACATGGAGGCCTACACGCGCGCGCTGCGCGCCACCTCGACGGTCGGCGCACCCTGGACCGTGGTCCCGGCGGATCGCAAGTGGTACGCCCGCATCGCCGTCCAGCAGCTGCTGCTGGACGCCCTCGAGGGCATCGATCCGCAGTGGCCCGCGGCGGACTTCGACGTCGAGGAGCAGATCGGACGCCTGCGCGAGACGATGGAGTGAGCGCCCCTCGGCTGCGCGGGCCTCGACCTGCGTGAGCGGGGCGTGGACGGAGCGTTCTCCCGGCTGCGCAGCTCTCGACACGCCTGCGTCGCGCGCTCGTTCCTCCGATATCCCCCATCGGTGAGCGAGATCGGGGGAACGGGTCCGCGTGCCTCACCTTGTCAGGGTGCCGTGCACCGTGTCGGGGGCCTTGCGCTGCGCCTCCTCGACGCGCGGCTGCCGCCACGGCGCGAC
>JAKDUN010000050.1 GCA_030457675.1 Brachybacterium sp.
CCGCGTCGCTCGCGCCACCCGCGCCACCCGCGCCACCCGCGCCACCCGCGTCGCTCGCGCCGCCGCCGTCGGACGCCGCGCCCTCCGGCGGGGCGATGGTCATGTCGGTGACGCGCCAGCGCTCGCCGTCCCAGGCCACGGTCGCGATCAGCTGCCCGGTCACCGAGCTGAGCCGGGAGGCCTGCAGGGACGGATCATCCACCAGGATCGACTCCGCCTGTGAGAACTGGGCGACCACGGTGCCGGTCGCGGGCGGCTCGCCCGTGCCGGAGAAGGTCGTCGAGTGCACCTCGAAGGCGCCGCCCACCAGGTAGCCGCCCTGGTCGGCGAGCATCTGGGCGTTGTCCAGGAAGCTCATGCACACGCTGCAGTTCGGGTCCACCGAGTCCTCCCACACGGAGGTGTCACCGCTGCTCATCATGAAGTCGTAGGAGCTCAGCAGGTACCTGAGCGTCGCCTGCGCTCCCTCGGCGCTCTGCGTGGTGAGGCCGGCGGGCTCCTCGGGCCGGGGCAGCTCGGGACGGGGCGGCTGCTGGGCGGGGTCCACAGTCGGCCGGTTCTCCGGGTTCTCGACCGTGGGATCCGTGCCTGCCTGGTCCTCGCCGCCCGAGCCGAGCACACCGCCGAGCCCCATCACTCCGAGGGGGACCACCAGCAGGAGCGCGAGCACGATGATGATGACGCGTTGGACGGGACGATTCACCCGGCCCACGGTAGACGACGAGCCCTGAGGAGCCTCGGCGGACGTGGTCACCGCCACGCGCTGCCGCCACGCACTGCCGCCGGGTTCTGCCCTGCGCGGAGCAGACCGACGTCGGATGCCGGGCGAGGGTCGGAAAGCGTAGTCTTCCCGGGTCGCCCGGACTGCGTACTGCTCGGCGGCCTCTCGGAAGGAAGCTCGTGACCCTGCTGCGCCTGGTGCTGCGGAGCCTGACGCCGTACTGGATCTGGGTGCTCCTGGTGGTGCTCTTCCAGATCGTCGGCGTGCTGGCCGCTCTCTACCTGCCCACCCTGAACGCCGACATCATCGACGACGGCGTCGCCCAGGCCGACATCCCGGTGATCTGGCAGCTCGGCCGGCTGATGCTGGTCATCTCCTTCGGCAACATCATCGCGCTGGTCGCGGCGAACTTCTTCGCCGCGCGCTCGGCGATGCGGGTCGGCAAGGATCTGCGCTCACGGGTGTTCGGTCAGGTCGGCTCCTTCTCCCCGCGCGAGCTCGCCGAGTTCGGCACCCCCTCGCTGATCACCCGTTCCACGAACGACGTCCAGCAGGTGCAGATGCTGGTCTTCTTCTCCCTGAACATGCTGGTCCAGGCCCCGGTGACGGGCGTCGGCGGCGTGATCCTGGCGCTGCGGGTGGAGCCGGGGATGGCCTGGCTGATCGCCGTGATGGTGCCGGTGATGCTGGTGGCCGTCGGCATCCTGATCCTCAAGGCGGCGCCGCTGTTCAAGCAGATGCAGGGAAAGATCGACGACATCAACTCCGTGCTGCGCGAGCAGATCACCGGGATCCGCGTGCTGCGCGCCTTCGTGCGCGAGGACCGCGAGCGCGAGCGCTACGGCGTGGTCAATGACCAGCTCACCGACCTGAACCGCCGCATCGGCCTGCTGATGATCCTCATCAATCCGCTCATCATGTTCATCCTGAACATCTCCAGCGTGGCGGTGCTGCTGGTGGCCGCACCCCGCATCGAGACGGGCCAGATGGAGGTCGGCTCGATCACCGCCTTCATCGCCTATCTGATGCAGATCCTCATCGCGGTGATGATGGCGACCTTCATGACGATGATGATCCCGCGGGCGATGGTCTCCGCCGAGCGCATCACCGCGGTGCTGGAGACCGAGACCAGCGTCCACCAGCGCACCGACGGAGTGCGCGAGATCGAGGGCCCGATCGAGCTGGAGTTCGAGGACGTCTCCTTCACCTATCCCGGCGCCGAGCGTCCCGTGCTCGAGAACATCTCCTTCTCCGCCCGCGCCGGGCAGAGCGTCGCCATCATCGGCGGCACCGGCGCCGGCAAGACCACCCTGATCAACCTGGTGCCGCGCCTGATGGACGCGAGCGAGGGCAGGGTGCTGCTGAACGGGCACGACGTGCGCGACCTCGACGCCCGCGTGCTCTGGGACCGGGTGGGCCTGGTCCCGCAGCGGCCCTACCTGTTCTCCGGCACCGTCGCCTCGAACCTCCGCTTCGGCAATCCGGCGGCCGACGAGCAGGAGCTGTGGCATGCGCTGACCGTCGCGCAGGGTCGCGACTTCGTCGCCGCGATGCCCACCGAGCTCGAGTCCCCGATCGCCCAGGGCGGCACCAACGTCTCCGGCGGTCAGCGCCAGCGGCTGTGCATCGCCCGGGCCCTGGCCGCGAAGCCCTCGCTGTACCTGTTCGACGACTCCTTCAGCGCCCTGGACCTCACCACCGACGCGCAGCTGCGCGCCGCGCTGGTTCCCGAGACCCGTGAGGCGCTGATGCTGATCGTCGCCCAGCGGGTCTCGACCATCACCGCCGCGGATCTGATCCTGGTGCTCGACCACGGCCGGGTCGTCGCCCAGGGCACCCACACCGAGCTGCTCGAGAGCTCGGAGACCTACCAGGAGATCGTCCGCTCGCAGGGCGTCGAGGAGGAGGTGGCCTGATGAACGCCGCAGAGCAGGAGAAGCCCGCCGCCGCGGCCGGAGACGAGGCCTCCACCGCCGCCGAGATCGCCGCGGAGAAGGACGCCGCGCGCGGACTGCGCCCCGGCCAGAGCGCCCGGAACTTCTGGCCCTCCACCAAGCGCCTGGTGCGCGAGATGGGCCCCGAGCGGGCCTTCCTGTTCCTCGCGATCGCGGTGGGCGCGGTCTCGGTGGCGTTCAGCGTGGTGGGCCCGCGCATCCTCGGCCGTGCGACCGACATCATCTTCACCGGCCTGATCTCGCAGGACCTCCCTCCGGACGCCTCCCCGGCCGAGGTGATCGCCGGTCTGCGCGCGGACGGCCAGGACCAGTTCGCGGACATGCTCTCGGGGATGACCCTCACCCCCGGCCAGGGCATCGACTTCACCGCTCTGCACCAGACCCTGGCGCTGGCCGTCGGCCTCTTCGCCGTCTCCGCGCTGCTGATGTGGATCCAGGGCGTCGCGCTGAACCGCATCATCTACCGCATGGTCTCCCGCCTCCGCCGCGAGGTGGAGGAGAAGCTGCACCGGCTGCCGCTGGCCTACTTCGATCGGATGAAGCGCGGCGAGATCCTCTCCCGCGTCACCAACGACATCGACAACCTCCAGAACACCCTGATGAACACCGTCACGGGCCTGGTGAACTCGATCCTGATGGTGCTCGGCGTGCTGGTCATGATGGTCACCATCTCCTGGCAGCTCTCCCTCATCGCGCTCGCCGTGATCCCGGTGGCGCTGGTCGTCACCGGACTGGTCGGCAAGCGCGCCCAGAAGCTGTTCGCCCAGCAGTGGGACGCCACCGGCGTGGTGAACTCCGAGGTGGAGGAGGCCTACACCGGGCACGCCCTGGTGACCGTGTTCGGTCGCCGCGACGAGGTCGCCGCCCGCTTCGAGGAGCGCAACGAGACCTTGTTCCGCGCCACCTTCGGCGCGCAGTTCGTCTCCTCGATGATCATGCCGCTGATGATGTTCGTGGGGAACCTGTCCTACGTCGCGATCGCGATCGTGGGCGGGCTGCGGATCGTCTCCGGCCAGCTCACCCTCGGCGACGTGCAGGCCTTCATCCAGTACTCCCGCCAGTTCACCCAGCCGCTGTCGCAGGTCGCCTCGATGGCGACCATGCTGCAGTCCGGCGTGGCCAGCGCCGAGCGGGTCTTCGAACTGCTGGACGCCGAGGAGCAGGAGCCCGAGACCACGCTCGACACCGCCGCCGCGGGCCTCCGCGAGGGCCGGGTCGAGTTCGAGCACGTCGCCTTCTCCTACAGCCCCGACCGCGAGCTGATCCGCGACCTCTCGCTGGTCGCGGATCCGGGGCACACGGTCGCGATCGTGGGGCCGACGGGGGCCGGCAAGACCACCCTCGTGAACCTCGTGATGCGCTTCTACGAGACGGGCGGCGGCCGGATCACGATCGACGGGATCGACATCCGCGACCTCACCCGCGCCCAGCTGCGCGAGCGCACCGGCATGGTCCTCCAGGACACCTGGCTGTTCAAGGGCTCGCTGCGGGAGAACATCCGCTACGGCCGCCTCGACGCGACCGACGAGGAGGTGATCGAGGCCGCCCGCGCCACCCACGTGGACGACTTCGCGCGCCAGCTGCCGGACGGCTACGACACGGTCGTGGACGATGACGAGTCCACCCTCTCCGCCGGCGAGAAGCAGCTGGTCACCATCGCGCGCGCGTTCCTGGCCCGGCCCAACCTGCTGATCCTCGACGAGGCCACCTCGAGCGTGGACACCCGCACGGAGGTGCTGGTCCAGCAGGCGATGAACGCCCTGCGGCAGGGCAGGACGTCGTTCGTGATCGCCCACCGCCTCTCCACCATCCGCGACGCGGACCTGATCCTGGTGATGGAGGCCGGTGACATCGTCGAGCAGGGGACCCACGACGAGCTGCTCGCCCTCGGCGGGGCCTACGCCCGGCTGTACCGCTCGCAGTTCGAGGGCGCCGCGGTGGACATCGACGCCGAGGAGGAGATCTCCGGCCATGGGGCCGAGGACGAGGTCGCGACGACCACCGGTCCGATGGCGCTCGGCGGCTGAGCCCGGCCGACGGGAGGCGGCCCGACGCAGCCGCTGGTGAAGCACACGACAGCAACTTGTTTTCATGCAAAGTCGTGAATACTATTCATCGGTGACTTCGCACCGCCCCCGCCGCCGCAGCCTGTTGCGTGCCGCACCGCTAGCCCTGGCCACAGGGCTGCTCGCCCCGACGCTGGCCTCGTGCACCCGTGCCTCCGAGCGCCTGGACGCCGAGTCGAACGCCGTGCCCGTCGTGGACCTCTCCTCCATCGCCGAGGTCCCCGAGATCGCCGAGCTGGTGCCCCAGGCGATCCGCGAGCGCGGCGAGCTGATCAACGGCGCCGCCCTGAACTACGCGCCGGGCGAGTTCGTCGGCTCCAGCGGCGAGGCGATCGGCTACGACATCGACATCCTCGCCGCGGTCGGTGCCGTGCTGGGGCTGTCCACCCGCACCGAGGCGGCGGTGTTCGCGCAGATCATCCCCGCCGTCGGCTCCACCTACGACGTCGGCATCTCGAGCTTCACGATCAACGCCGAGCGGCTCGAGGCCGTCACGATGGTCTCCTACTTCCAGGCCGGCATCTCCTACGCCGTGAAGGCCGGGAACCCCTACGACATCCACCCCGACGACCTCTGCGGCAAGCGGGTCGCCCTGCAGGTGGGCACCTACCAGGAGGAGCTCTCGATCGAGCGCTCCCAGCAGTGCCGCGACGCGGGACAGCCCGCCTACGACCTGCTCGCCTACACCTCGAACTCCGACGCCGCGACCAACGTCGCCGGCGGCAAGGGCGACATCCTGATGGCCGACTCCCCGGTCACCGCCTACGCCATCGCCCGCTCCCGCGGCACCCTCGAGGCGATCGGCGAGATCGAGGAGTCCGCGCTGAACGGCATCGTCGTCGCGAAGGACCAGCCCGAGCTGGCCGAAGCGCTGCGCGCCGCCCTCCAGCACCTCATCGACTCCGGCCACATGGAGCGCATCCTCGCTGCATGGGGCAATGACGCCGGAATGATCCCGACCGCGGAAGTGAACCCCCAGCCGTGAGCACCACCCAGACCCACAGCCCCTCCCAGGGCTTCACCCCGATCCGTGCCAGGGCCGCCTCCCGGCCCGGCACCTGGATCTCCGCCGTCGTCGTGGCCGTGCTGGCCCTGGGCCTGATCTGGTTCCTGGTGACCAATCCGGTGCTCGAATGGGGCACGGTCGCCACCTACCTGCTGGACGTCAAGGTGGTCCAGGGCGTGGGCTGGACGCTGCTGCTGACGGCGGCGTCGATGGTGCTGGGCACCGCCGTGGCGCTCACCGCCGCGATCATGCGTCGCAGCGACAACCCGGTGCTGCGCGGCGTGAGCTGGGCGTACATCTTCGTCTTCCGCGGCATCCCGGTGTACACCCAGCTGGTGTTCTGGGGCCTGTTCACCGTGATCGTCCCGAAGCTCGTGATCGGGGTGCCCTTCGGCCCCGAGCTGCTGAGCTTCTCCACCCGCGACCTGCTCACCGCGTTCTGGGCCGCCGTGATCGGCCTGGGCCTGAACGAAGGCGCCTATCTCGCCGAGATCATCCGCTCCGGCCTGAACTCCGTGGACCGGGGCCAGTCCGAGGCGTCGAAGGCGCTGGGCATGAGCACCGGGACGATCCTGCGCCGGATCATCGTCCCGCAGGCCATGCGGGTGATCGTGCCGCCGCTGGGCAACGAGACCATCGGCATGCTGAAGACCACCTCGCTGGTGCTCGCGGTGCCCTTCACCCTCGACCTCACCTTCGCCACCAACGGCATCGCCAACAAGCTGTTCACCCCGATCCCGCTGCTGATCGTCGCGGCGCTGTGGTACCTCGCGATCACCAGCGTGCTGATGGTGGGCCAGCACTACCTCGAGAAGCACTTCGGGCGCGGCTTCGACGCCCGCACCCCGACCACCGGCCGCGGCGGACGCTCCCGCCAGGCCGCCGTGAACCGCGCCGGCACCACCCCGCACGATCCGCTCCCGGAGGTGGAGCTGTGATGACCCAGACCCCAGAGAGCTCCGCGCCTGTGCGGCCCCGCGCCGTCATCGAGGTCGAGGCGGTCCACAAGACCTTCGGTGACCTGCACGTGCTCAAGAGCTGTGAGCTCACGGTGCGCGCCGGCGAGGTGGCGGTGCTGGTGGGCCCCTCGGGCTCCGGCAAGTCCACCCTGCTGCGCTGCCTCAACCAGCTCGAGGAGCCCAGTGCCGGGCGGGTCCTCATCGACGGTGAGGTGCAGGGCTACCAGCCCGACCCGCTGCCCGACGGCCGGTGGCAGAAGCTCGCCTCCGCCCAGATCGCCGCCCAGCGCTCCCGCATCGGCATGGTCTTCCAGCGCTTCCACCTGTTCCCGCACCTCACGGCGCTGGGCAACGTGATGGAGGCACCCGTGCAGGTGCGCGGCCTGCCCAGGGCCGCGGCGGAGAAGAAGGCCCGCGCGCACCTGGAGCGGGTGGGTCTGGCCGACCGCGCCGATCACTACCCCTCCGAGCTCTCCGGCGGGCAGCAGCAGCGCGTCGCCATCGCCCGGGCGCTTGCGATGGACCCCGAGTTGATGCTCTTCGACGAGCCCACCAGCGCCCTGGACCCGGAGCTGGTCTCCGAGGTGCTCGCGGTGCTCAAGGACCTCGCGGCCGACGGCATGACCATGGTCGTGGTCACCCACGAGATGAACTTCGCCCGCGAGGTCGCCGACCAGGTGGTGTTCATGGACGAGGGTCGCATCCTCGAGCGCGGCACCCCCGAACAGGTCATCGACCACCCCGGCTCCGAGCGGCTGCAGGGCTTCCTCGCCTCGGTGCTGTGAGAGCACCTGCCAGGCGAGGCCCCTAGGCCCTCACCACTCCAGGATCTGCCAGCGCTTCTTCTTCGCCACGGCGTACAGGCCCAGGTCCGGGGCGACGACGGCGGGGGTGCCCACCAGGTCGAGCCAGGCCGCGTCGGCGTGGGAGTCGCCGTAGCCGTAGGAGGTGGCCAGGTTCGCGCCGTGCTCTGCGGCGTACTTGCGCAGCCAGTTCGCGCGGGCTTCGTCGACCAGCGGGGGCGTGGCGAGGTAGCCGGTCATCACGCCGGTCTCGTCCTCGTCCATGTGGGTGGCGATGACCTCGTCGAAGAGGTCCGCGAGCGGCTCGACCAGCACGTCCAGCGCCCCGGAGACCAGCACCGTGCGGTGCCCGGCGGCGCGGTGGCGCTCGATGGTCTCCAGCGCCTCGGGGCGGATCGAGGCCCGGATCCGGCGCCCCGCCTCGCCCTGCATCAGGGTGCGCAGGTCCTCGCTGCGGTAGCCCTTGTAGCGACGGTTGACCAGGCGGATCAGCTCCGAGCGGTCACGCTTGTCAGCGCGCAGGTAGCCGGGCACGGCGGCGAGCAGGCCACCGATCTCGGCCGGCCAGGTGCGGCGCGGCCGCGTGGCGCGGACCACGGCGAAGTACTGCTGGACGATGTTGGTGGCCAGCACCGTGCCGTCGAGGTCGAACACGGCCAGGGAGTCGGTGGACTCCTTCAGCGCGCGGGCCGGACGCGAGGTGCGCCGCGCCTGCGCGGACTTCGCCCGGGAGTACGCCTTGGTGAGGTCGGTGACGGCCGGCAGGTGCTGCTGCTGGAAGTAGTCCTTCCAGACCAGGCCCGTGATGTCGAAGTCGTGGGTGGCGAGGAAGTCCGCCGGGAGCTCGTCGCGCAGCGCGCGGGTGTTGGCGTCGTCGAAGACCATCTCGGTCTTGGTGTAGTGGCGGTACAGCTCGATGTACTTGCGCAGCATGGTCAGGCCCGAGGTGGCCTTGTGCAGGCCCGAGGTCCACTCGCGGGTGCGGCGGGTGGCGGGGAGGTAGGCGACCGCGGCGGCGCCGAGCTTCGCGGAGAGCTCCTTGGCGCGGAATCGCTGCTCCACCATCTCCACCGCCGGGAAGGACCACTCGGGCACCTGGATCTCGCGGCCCTTGTCGTCCTCCAACGGGTGCTCCACGAAGTACTCGCGCACCGCGGTGACCATCTCGTGGAAGGGCAGCGGGTTCGAGGCGCCGGAGACCACCTGGTAGTAGGCGTCGTCGCCGCGGCGGGAGACGTCCTGGGTGGCCAGGGCGACGATCACGTTGACCACGTGGTCCACGGGGATCACATCGAGGATCGAGTCCGCCAGGCCCGGGAACTCGGGCAGCATGCCCCGGCCGTAGGCCATGATCAGCGGGTCGGCGACCTTGTAGCCGTCGATCCAGCCCGGGTAGGGCTTCTTCATCGCGGACTCGATGATGGAGGGGCGCACGAAGGAGACGCGGTGACCGCTGCCGGCCCACAGCTCCTCGGCGACCTGCTCGGCCATCGCCTTGGTGAAGGTGTAGATATCGGTCCAGCCCACGGACTGCGCGCGGGTGCGGCCGAAGTCGACCAGACGCTCGTCCACCCAGTCGCGGCGGGCCTCCTCGGAGGCGGTGGCGACGGTCTGGGGGCCCATCCGACCCACGCTCACCTTCGCGGCGCGGATCTGGGAGCGCAGGGTCTCGGGCCGACGGGACTCGGCCTCGACCCGGGCTCGGGCCGCGAGTGCGGCCTCGTACTCGGCGCGCCAGTCGACGTCGGCCTGGAGCGAGCCCTCCTGGCGCAGACCCTTGGCGATGCCGCCGACGTAGGCGGTGGAGACGTGGATGACGTGCGGGTCCTGCCCGGAGGCGAGCAGCGCCTCGTACAGGTTCTGTGCGCCGCCGACGTTGGTGCGGAAGGCGTCGTCGATCGGGGGGTCGAAGGAGACCGAGGAGGCGGAGTGGATCACCACGTCGAAGGGGTCGGTGAGCACCGGCATGTCGGTGAGGTCACCCTCGAGCACGCTCACGCGGGTATCGAAGATCTCCTTCAGGCGGGCTCTTCCGTCGACCGCAGTGCCCTCGACGTCCTCGGTGCCCTGGGCGCTGAGCAGATCGGCCCAGGAGGAGAAGACGGGCTTGCGCAGCAGCTGCTCGAGCCGCTTGCGGCCGGTGACCGAACCTTTGGGGCGCACCACGGCGGTGACGTGGGCGTTCGTCGTGGTCTCCAGCAGCGACCGCAGCACGGCCTGGCCCAGGAAGCCGGTCACGCCGGTCAGCAGGATCCGTCGGTCCCCGCTGGTCGAGCCGCCGGTGGCGGGCTGAGCGGCGGGGGAGGTGCTGTGCGACATGGGATCCTCTGTGGACGGGTACGGCGGTGCGGCAGGGTGCAGAACACGGCGGCGGCATGGCCGCGGGGTGCCTGGCGGGGCTCCCACCAGGGGGCTTCTCCGCGCTGGTCAGGGCGGCGCTAGTGTATCGTAGCCGCCATGCATAGGGCCCTGATCACTGGCGGCACTGCAGGTATCGGGGCCGCGTTCGCGCACGCGTTCGCGGGTCGTGGGACGGCTCTCGTGCTGGTCGCACGGGACGCCGATCGCCTCGCTGAGGCCGCCGCGCAGCTGCGCGCCGAGTTCGGTGTCGAGGTCGAGACGCTCGTCGCCGACCTCTCCGACCGCGACGCCCAGCAGCGCGTCGCCGATCGCCTCGAGGCGTCCGCGGACCCTGTCGACGTCCTCATCAACAACGCCGGCTTCTCCGTGAAGGCGAGCCTGTTGGATCCGGATCTCTCCCAGCACGACCGCGGCTTCGAGGTGATGATCCGCGCCGTCCTCAAGCTCGGCGGCGCCGCCGGCCGGGCGATGAGTGAGCGCGGCGAGGGGTGGATCATCAACGTCGGCTCCGTCTCGGCGCTGGTCACCCAGAACAACTACTCCTCCATCAAGGCGTGGGTGGGCAACTACTCCGAATCCCTGGGCGTGCAGCTGGCCGGCACCGGGGTGCAGGTCACGGCGCTGATGCCGGGGTGGGTGCGCACAGAATTCCATCGCCGCGCGGGCATCAAGGGGTCCTCGATCCCCGGCCCCCTCTGGCTGGAGCCCGAGCAGCTGGTCGAGGAGTGCCTGCGCGATGTCGCCCGCGGCAAGCCGGTCTCCATCCCCTCGACCCGGTGGAAGCTGATCGCGGCGGTGCTGCGTGCCATGCCGCGTGGACTGGTCGCTCGGCTCAGCGCCCTGATCAGCCACCGCCGCAACCGGGAGAAGTGATCGCGTGACCTCGCAGGACAAGCCGCCCAGTCCCGACCCCGACGCCGAGGGCCCCGACGCCGAGGGCCCCGGTCCCGACGCGGAGTCGTCGACCACGGATCCGTCGGGCCTCGCCCCCACCGTCCGGTCACGGGCGGCCGACGCGACCGCGAGGGCGACCGACGACCTGAAGGGCCGCTCGAAGCGGCTGCTGGACTCGCTGTCCGCGCACTCCCTGTCCGCTCGCTCGCGCGGCGAGGGCTGGGAGAAGCCCACGGGAGAGCTGGCCAAGTACCGTTCGGGCTGGCGGGCCGCGGCGCGCTTCGTGCTGCAGCGCGTGCTCTTCAGGGGTTTCGTGAACTCGGTGGTCTCCCCGCAGGTGCGCACGCACCGCCGGGTCAAGAGCATCCGGGGACCGTTCGTCCTGGTCGCGAACCACACCAGCCATGTCGACGGCCCTCTGCTGGCGATGAGCCTGCCCTGGGCCCAGGGCAGGTTCCTGTGCACCGGGACCGCCTCCGACTACTGGTTCGACCACTGGTACCGCCGGATCTTCGTGCGCACCATGCTCAACGCCTTCCCGATCGATCGCGGCGGCAGCCGCAAGCACGCCGGCACCTCACGCCGGCTGCTGCGCTCCGGGGTCCCGATCCTGGTGTTCCCCGAGGGGACCCGGCAGACGACGGGGAGGATGTCGGACTTCAAGCCCGGTGCCGCGGCGCTCGCGATCGGGGTCGGCGTGCCTGTCGTGCCCGCGGCGATCATCGGCGGCTACGAGGCGATGCCCAAGGGGCGCTACTGGCCCCTGCCGGGCCGTCCGCCGGTCCGGGTCGTCTTCGGGGAGCCGATGATCTCCGACCTGGACGAATCCGCCGTCGAGTACTCGACCCGGATCCATGCGCGGGTGAAGGACCTGTACGACGAGCATCACGACGAGGTCCTGGGCGGGGTCGCCCGGGACGAGGAGGAATCCGCATGAGCGAGAGGCTGAGCGCGCGCGAGGTCAAGCGGCACAAGTGGTGGGGCTGGGGACTGGACGACGTCTCCTTCCGGTACGACAACAAGCCCGCCTTCCCGGTGCTGGCGAAGAACAAGGTCGGCGTGGACCTGGACTCCCAGCAGCCGGTCGTGCCCGATCTCTCCGCTCTCGAGGTCCCCGTCGGCCGCCTGCCGCAGGAGGCGCGCTCCTCGCTGGCCGGGGTGGTCGGGGAGGAGAACGTGATCGAGGACGACGAGTACCGCGTCATCCACTCCTTCGGCCGCTCCCTGCCTGACCTGTTCCGCGTGCGCGCCGGGGACTTCGCCCGGCTGGTCGACGTCATCGTCTACCCCGCCTCCGAGGAGGAGGTCGCCGCGCTGCTGCAGATCGTGCTCGAGCAGGACCTGGTGCTGATCCCCTACGGCGGCGGCTCCAGCATCTCCGGCTCGGTCACGCCCGACGTGGACGAGCAGCGCCCCGTGATCTCCCTGAACCTGGGCCGGATGCGCGAGGTCCTGGAGATCGACGACACCGCGGGCCTGGCCCGGGTCGAAGCCGGTGCCTACGGCCCCGACCTCGAGGAGCAGCTCAACGCCGAGGGGTGGACCGTCGGCCACTTCCCGGACTCCTTCACCTACTCGACCCTCGGCGGCTGGGCCGCGACCCGCTCCTCCGGCATGCAGTCGGACAAGTACGGCGACATCGAGGACATCGTGCGCGGCCTGCGCCTGGTCCACCCCGACGGCGTCGCGGTCACCAAGCCGATCCCGGGCCGGGACTCCGGCCCCAGCGTGCACGAGATGATCCTGGGCAGCGAGGGCCGGCTCGGCGTGATCACCGAGGCCACCGTGCAGGTGCACCGCCTGGCCCCGGTGCGCCAGGTCATCGCGTACATGTACCCCGACTGGGAGCACGGCATCCGCGGCATGCATGCGATCGCCCGCTCCACCGACGTCACCCCCACCTTCACCCGTCTCTCCGACGGGCCGGAGACCGAGTTCAGCCTCTCCATGGTCAAGGAGCCCAGCTCCACCAAGGGCCGCGTCGCCGCGAAGGTGCAGGACGGGCTGTTCGCCTTCCTGCGCTCGAAGGGCTGGGACACCACGAACGAGATGTCGATCTCGTATGTCTGCTTCGAGGGTTCCAAGGAGTCCGTCGCACAGCAGAAGTCGCTCGTGAAGAAGATCGTGAAGAACAACGGGGGCATCACCCTCGGGGCGGGCCCGGGCGCGATCTACGACCAGAAGAAGTTCGACACCCCCTACCTGCGCGACTTCCTGATGGACTATCAGGTGTTCGGCGACGTCTGTGACACCGGGGCGACCTGGTCGACGCTCAACGAGGTCCATGCCAGGGCCTACGAGGCGTTCTATGCGACCCAGGAGGAGCAGGGCCTGCCCGGCTTCATGTTCTGCCACATGTCGCACAGCTACCACGCCGGGGCCTGCCTCTACTTCACCTTCGCCTTCCCCTACTCCTCGACGGAGCAGGCGCTTCAGCAGTACTACGCCGCCAAGGGCGCGGTCCAGCAGAGCTTCGTGGATCTGGGGTCGACGGTCAGCCACCACCACGCCGTGGGCACCGAGCACCAGCCCTGGATCACCGAGGACATCGGCGAGGTCGGGGTGCGCATGGTCAAGGGTCTGCTGGCGGACAACGACCCTGGGCGCAACCTGAACCCCGGCAAGGTCACCACGCCCTGAGGACCCCGGGAACTGTCACCGTCCGGTGCCGGGCGGGCCGAGGCGAGGATCCGGGAGCGTGCCGCGCGGCGCTGCGCTCCCGGCTCCGTTCCAGCACGAGGGAGCGATGAACAGCGATATCTGGGTGCTGCGGCACGGCGAGTCCACGGCGAACGTCGAGGGGCTGATCGTCTCGGTGCCGGGGCCCCGCGCCCTGGCCGAGGTGGGGCTCACGCCGCGTGGCCGCGAGCAGGCACGACAGGCGGGACGCGGGGCGATCGATCAGGGCCTGGGAGCGGACACGCTCGTCATCTCCAGCGACTTCGCCCGCGCCCGTCAGACCGCCGAGGAGTTCGCGGGCGTTCTCGGGGCCCGGGAGCCGCGCCTGGATCCTCGGCTGCGGGAACGCTGCTTCGGGAACCACGACGAAGGGCCCGCGAGCGCCTACGAGCAGGTGTGGGCGGTCGACCGCGCGCGCGGCACGCACGAGGACGAGGTCGAAGCGGTCGAGCACGTCGCCGCGCGCGTCGGGCAGGTGCTGGGGGAGGTCGACGCGCAGGCCCCCGAGGCTCCCGTGGTGCTGGTCGCCCACGGGGACGTCCTGCAGATCGCGCTCGCGCGCCTGGTCTGCACGACGTCCCCGGTCAGCCCGGCCAGGATCACG
>JAKDUN010000398.1 GCA_030457675.1 Brachybacterium sp.
GGACGGGCGGCGGGGAGAGCACCCACAGCAGCACCAGCAGCACGGCGAGCGCCGCGGCGGTCATGCCGACCTCCGATGTTCAGCGCGCAAGGCACCGGATCCGTCCGCAGCGGCGAGCTCGGCGGCGCTCGCCCCGGCCGCCCTCGAACTCGGGGTGATCGCACGCCGCCGCGTGGACAGTCGCAGTGCGAGCTCCTCCGCCGCCGGCCCCTCCTGGAGGTGCCCTTCGTGGACCCGAAGTGCCGTGACCGCCTCGAGCAGGCCATCCCCGCCGCGCCGCAGCAGCGCGATCTCCTCCAGGGTCCGCACCCCGCGGCGGCGCCCCAGGTGGACCACCACCTCCAAGGCGCTCGCGACCTGGGAGGCCAGTGCGGCCCGGTCCAGCCCGCCGAGGGCCCCCAAGGCCTCCAGCCGCGCGGGGACGTCGGCCGCGGCATTCGCATGGACGGTGCCGCAGCCTCCCTCATGGCCGGTGTTCAGCGCCTGCAGCAGCTCGCGCAGCTCGCCGCCGCGGCACTCGCCCAGCACGATCCGGTCCGGTCGCATCCGCAGGCTCTGACGCACCAGGGCGGTGAGGTCCACGGTCCCGGCGCCTTCGCTGTTCGCGTGGCGGGACTGCAGGTGGACCACATGCGGATGGTCCACGGACAGCTCCAGCACGTCCTCGACCACCACGATCCGCTCGGTGGCAGGGACCTGCCCGAGCATCGCCGCCAGCAGGGTCGATTTCCCGGTCCCGGTGCCGCCGGTGACCAGGAAGGGCACCCGAGCGATGATGATCGCCAGCAGCGTCGCGCGGGCGTCGGGACCCAGGGCCCCGAGCTGCTCGAGGTCCTGAAGGCCCAGGTGCCGGGCCGCCGGCAGGCGCAGGGAGAGGATCGTGCCGCCCGGGGACAGCGGCGGCAGCACGGCGTGGAAGCGGATGCCGGAGGGCAGGTGCGCATCCGCCCACGGCATCGCGTCGTCCAGGCGGCGACCGCCGACGGTGGCCAGCCGGACCGCGAGGTCCCGCGCCTGGCCGGGCCGCAGCCGGTGGGCGGTGGGATGCAGACCGTCGGCGTCATCGACCCAGACGGTGCCGTCATCGTTGACCAGCAGATCGGTGACGCCGGGGGCGACGAGCTCCTGCAGGGCGCCGAGCCCGTCCACGTGGTCGCGGATCCGGGTGGTGAGATCGAGCGTCGCCGCCGCCCCGAGCACCCGGCCCTGCCGCCGCAGCACCCGCACGATGCGGGGCACGTCCACGGTGCCGGGGGAGCGCACCAGGTCCTCCCGCACCAGCTCGAGCAGGCCCGCGAGATCCTCCTCGGGGACCGGTGCGCCGGCGCCGCTCATGCCCGCACCCCGGCCTCGTGCTGCGCCATCAGTGCACGGGCCGCACGGTCGGCGCCGTGCCGACGCACGTCCAGCAGCGGCACGGTGCCGCGCGGGGAGTCGCGGAAGGACGCGGCCAGGGGCAGCCCCAGGTCCTCACCGACCTCACCGGGACCGAGCGGGCCGCTGCGCCGCACCACGGCGCGCGCGAGCCCGCCGGGCAGCTGCCAGGCCCGCAGCCGGCGCACCGTCGCGCGCACCGCATGATCGGTGGCGGGGACCAGAACCAGCAGCTGGTGCAGATGCTCCGCCGCCACCGGGACAAGTGCCGGGCTCAGATCCACTACCACCGTCCCACCCAGAGCGGACAGTGCCGAGAGCACGGGCGGGAGCGTCTGCTCCGTGGGGCCGGGGCCCTCGCCAGCGGTCAGCAGGTGCACCTCGTCCACCCGGGGCAGTCCCGCGCGCAGCGCCTCTGCATCGTCCGGACCCAGCTCTGCGGCCTCGCGCCACCGGATCCCCTCCAGCACCGGGGCCTCGACCAGCAGGTCCGCACCGCCTCCCAGGGGGTCGGCATCGAGCAAGGTGACCGAGCCCTGCGGGCGTGCCGCCGCCGCGAGCCGAGCCGCGAAGCTCGAGGCGCCCGCCCCGCCGCAGCCGCCGACCACGCCCAGCAGGAGCGCGGAGGAGCGCGGCCGTGCGAGCTCCGAGAGACGGGAGAGGAGCTCGTCGGAGCCGGCGGGCAGCGGGAGCACCGCCCGCGCGCCGGCCGCGAGCGCCGCCGACCAGACCTCGGCGGGGACGTCCACGGACTCGGTCACCACGAGCAGGGGAGTGCCGCTGCGGAGGAGCGGCCGGTCGGCGGTGAGCACCGCGGCATCGACCACCGTGCAGACCGCTGACGAGTCCGTCGGCACGTCGACCAGGTCGAGGCCGACGGCCGTGGCGTGGTCGCGGACCAGCTCCCGCAGCACCCCCTCGGCGCCCGCCCAACGCGCCACCGGACGGGCCTGTCCGGCCGGGGCGGGAGCGGTCTGCTCCGCCTCGGGGAACCGGGAGCGCCGACGGCGCGGCGTGAGGTCCCCGTCGCGCGACGGCTCGGTGTCAACGGTGGTGTCGGCGAGCCCCGGCACATCGTCCTGCGCCGGAGAGGAGAGGGTGATCGTCCTGGTCATGCACACATCGTGGCGGTGCGGGCCACCGGAGGACAGAGGGACCCGACGGACGTGGACAACCCGTCCCTGTGGAGGAACGGTCAGCGGGACGCAGGTCC
>JAKDUN010000399.1 GCA_030457675.1 Brachybacterium sp.
GGATCCGCGGCACCGGCAGATCGGCGACCTGGGCGAGGGCCGCGGCGGAGTGCGGCTGGACATGGGTGACGTACTGCTCGGCGCTCAGCGCGCCCACCCAGGAGTCGAACAGCTGCACGGCCGAGGCACCCGCGAGCACCTGGGCGCGCAGGAAGCGGCCCGAGAGCTCCGCCACCCAGGCGGCCAGGCGCGCCCATGCCTCGGGCTCGGTGCGCATCAGCGCGCGGGTGCGCAGGTGGTCGCGGCTGGGGCCGCCCTCGACCATGTAGCTGGCCACGGTGAAGGGGGCGCCGGCGAAGCCGATCAGGGGAGTCGTGCCCAGCTCCGCGACGGTCAGGCGCACCGCCTCACGGATCGGCTCCAGGGCCGCCTCGTACTCATCGCCGAGCACGGGCAGCGCGTCGATGTCCGCGACGGTGCGCACGGGATGCTCGAAGACGGGGCCGACGCCCGACTGGATCTCGACCCCGAGGCCCGCCTGCCGGGCCGGGACCACGATGTCGGAGAAGAAGATGCCGGCGTCCACGCCGTGGCGGCGCACCGGCTGCACGGTGATCTCCGCCGCCATCTCGGGACGCACGCACGAGTCGAGCATCGTGGTGCCCTCGCGCAGCGCCCGGTACTCCGGCAGGGAGCGGCCGGCCTGTCGCATGAACCACACGCTGGGGGTGGTGCTCCTCACGCCGCGCAGCTCCTGCAGCAGTGAGGCGTCGGCCACGCCGCCGTCGGCCGTCGAACGCTGCGCCGGATGCTCGGAGGGCAGCGCCGCGGAGGCTCCCGACAGGGGTGCGGAGGGGGTGGCGGCAGTGGTGGCGAGCCCGGGGCCTGCGGCGTTCCCGGTAGCTGACAGGTGTCGCGATCGATCTGACGTGCTGTCTGCAAAAGTGGGCTCTGACGTGGGGTTCTGTGTCATGACACTCCATTGTGCACATGAATCCCGACAGAGTTCTGCAGGTCGGTCGAGCGGCTCCATGACGGCCCTGTGACGGACCTATAGTGACGATCATGCTCGCCGCTCTCCGTGCCTCCCACGAGCACCTCGACCTCGAGGTGCTCGATGCCCTGACCCGGGGCGCGGACACCCTCCCGGCGACCATCGACGAGCTGCAGGCCGAGCGCGCTGCGACCGGTGCCGACCCTGTCGTCGCCGGCGAGGTCGTCATCAGCACCTGCAACCGGCTCGAGATCTACCTCGACACCGACCGCTTCCACGAGGGTGTGGACCTGGTCGTCGACGCGGTCGCCCGCACCAGCGGGCTGGACCGCGAGGTGGTCTCGCTCTGCTTCGACGCGGCGATGGACGATCCCGTCCCCGAGCACCTCTACGAGGTCACCTCCGGGCTGCGCTCCCTGGTGCTCGGTGAGGCCGAGATCGCCGGGCAAGTGCGGCAGTCCTTCGAGACGGCGCGCCGCGAGGGGCGCACCACCTCGATGCTCCATGACCTCTTCCAGCACGGCTTCCGCTGCGCGAAGTCCGTCGCCACCCAGGCACCGGTCGGTGCCGCCGGACGCAGCGGCGCCACCGTCGCAGTGGACCGCGCGGAGGCCGAGCTGGGCGGCTTCGCCGGTCGCAGCGTGCTGATCGTCGGCACCGGCGCCTATGCCCGGCTCGGGCTCGCGGAGCTGGCCCGCCGCGGGGTGCAGGACGTGCAGGTGTTCTCCCCGTCGGGCCGGGCCGCCGGCTTCGCGGAGCGCCACGGGGTCCAGGTGGTCGAGCCGGCCGACCTCGAGCGCGCCCTGCACGACGCCGATCTGGTGCTGGCCTGCTCCGGGCGCGGCACCTCGCTGTTCCCCGAGCAGTTCCTCAGCGCCGGTCGCACCGTGGTGCTCGACCTCGCCCTGCACTCGGACCTGCACCCGCTGGTGGGGCATCTCAAGGGCATCACCGTGCTGGGGCTCGCGGACCTCAAGCTCAGCACCGATGCGCAGGCCGATCCGGCGCTGCGCACCGCTCGCGGGATCGTCGCCGAGAACGTCGAGGCCTTCCGGGCGCAGCAGGAGGTGCGCCGGATCGACCCGGCGATGGCCGCCCTGCGCCGGGAGGTCTTCGACGCGGCCGACGGCGAGATCGACCGGCTGCGTCGCGACGTCGCCGGCGACACCGCCGACCAGCTCGAACGCTCCGTGCGCCGCATCCTCGGGAAGGTCATGCACCAGCCCGCCGAACGTGCCCGGCACCTCGCGGAGACCGGCTACGCCGACGCCTACGTCGAGGCCTTCCACACCATCTTCGGGATCGACATCTCCGCCGGTCAGCAGCTCACGAGCGGCACCCCGGGAGACACGGAGGGCGCCGCGGCCGGCGAGGACTCCACGGCGCCGGTGCCCGCGGGCTGGATGCGGGTGGACCGCACGGTGCCGCCGCGGAGCGAGGGGCTGCTGGCGCAGCCCGAGGTCGGGCAGGGGGCGGACGCGGAGCCCGTGACCGCCGGCCGGCTCTCCGCCGCGGACATCGCCCGGGTGGCGCTGCGCGGAGGTCACTGCCCCGCCGGCTACGGGCCGGAGGCGGACCGCCCCGCCGACTGATGCTGGGCGCTGCCCTCTGATCCTGGGCGGTCCTGGGCGGTCCTGGGCGGTCCTGGGCG
>JAKDUN010000400.1 GCA_030457675.1 Brachybacterium sp.
ACCGCCTTCTCCAGCGACGCCAGCGACTCCTCGAGGAAGCTCGGCGGGAAGGGTGGCAGCCCGAACTCGGCGCGCAGCGGCTCCGGCACCGCGCTCCAGTCGTAGGTGAGGGTCACGCGGGTGCTCTCGCCCACGGTCGCGAGGTCGTACCGCCAGATCCAGCCGCCGCCGCCCCAGCTGCCGTCGGAGCCGTACTGGCCGGGCTCCCAGGCGATGGTGCGGTCGGGCTCGAGAGCGATCACCCGGTTGTGCATGTCGTAGCGGCCGCCGGCGTTCTCGTGGAACATCTCGATGCCGAAGATCTGGTCGACCTCGGTCAGCGGTGCCGGTTCCGTCTCCAGCGGGCCGCGCACCCAGTCGGTCGGTTCGGTCTCATGATGCCGTGCCGGATCGGCGAGCAGCGCGAACACGGCGGACTGGGCGGCGTCGAGGGTGCGGGTGATGACGTAGTGGTCCCTGCCGGGGACCGGTGCGGCGGTATCGGTGGTCATGAACGTGCTCCTGTTCCGTAGAGGGCGGCGATCTCGTCGGATTCCAGCCATCTGTCGTAGGTGGGGGGCTGCGGCCAGCCGTCGGGAGAGTCCTGCCAGTCCTCTTGCCGGCCGTAGGGGAGGACGTCCATGAAGGGGAAGGTGTGGCTGAGCTGCTCGACGCCGCGCCCGTCGGTGTGCCAGGTGCGGTAGACGGTCTCCCCGTCGCGCAGGAACACGTTCAGGGCGAAGCCGGCCCCGGGCGGTGCGCCGACGTCGGCCCCGAAGTCGCTGCCTGCGGTCGAGTACCAGTCCAGCTGGTTCCCGACCTTCTCGCGATAGGCGAGGGCCTGGTCGATCGGGCCCTGGGTGACGATCACGAAGCGGGCGTCGTACTTGTGCAGGAAGTCGGTGCGGGTGAACTGGGAGGTGAAGCCGGTGCATCCGCCGCACTGCCATTCGGAGTCCTCGAACCACATGTGGCTGTAGGTGATCAGCTGGGCGGCGCCGTCGAACAGGTCGACCAGGCGCACCGGGCCGGCCGGTCCCTGCAGCGTGTAGTCGGGCAGCTCGACCATCGGCAGGCGCCGGCGCTGGGCGGCGATCGCGTCGAGCTCGCGGGTGGCGGCCTTCTCCCGCACGCGCAGCGCGGCGAGCTCGCGCTGCCAGGTCGCGGGATCGGGGACGGGCGGGAGGGCGGGGGGGGCAGTCATGTCAGTCCTTCCTGGGGGACCAGCGGGTGTAGGTGACGTGCGAGCTGAAGGCGTGGTGCTCGAGCAGCTCGAGCCGCTGCTGGAAGCCGTCCGGGAACAGCCGCCGCCCGCGTCCCTGCACGTAGGGGTAGGTCCACAGCCGGTACTCGTCCACGAGGCCGGCGGTGATCAGGGCATGGCACAGCGTGATGGAGCCGGTCAGGGAGATCTCCGCGCCCTCCTCCTGCTTCAGGGCGGCCACCGCCTCGATCGGATCGCCGGTCAGCACGGTGGAGTGCTGCCAGGCGGGGTCGGTCATGGTCGTGGAGACCACGTACTTGGCCAGCTGGTTCAGCTCGTCGGTGATGCCGGTGGTGTCGTCGGTCTGCTCCGGCCAGAAGCCGCGGAAGTCCTCGAAGGTCTGCCGCCCCAGCAGGATCGCGTCGCAGGCGGCGCTGTCCCGCTGCAGGATCGCCTGCTGGTCGGGTGGGGAGCCGGTGGGGTCGAACCAGTCCTCGAGCATCTCGATCGAACCATCGGCGGTGATGTTCTGGGTGATCACGAGCGGACGCACAGGGCCTCCTGGGTGGCCGTGGAGCGGTCTCTCCTCACCCCGCTGCGCGACCTCCACGAGCATCGCGGCGGGGTGGTGGAGTCTAGTCCTCCGCGCGGCGGGTGACCATGGGTGAGCGCCGAGCCCGGGGGCGGTGGCCTGGATGGGGAGTTCTCCCCGTGGAGTTCTGCCCAGGGAGTTCACCCCATCGCGCTCCCGAGCGACGCCTCGTAGATTCATCGTGGCGGGTGCGGGACTCTCCCGGGGGAGTGGCACCGGCACGGGGCTCACGCGGAGCGGGAGCCGCCGGGTCGACGGTGGGGGCCGACGATCCGGTGGCGAGGATCGCTCCACCTCTGGCCTCGTGTCCGGTGTCCGGGAGGGCGAGCAGGAGACGGGTCACCGCTGCGGGGGAGTCCCGCCGCAGCAGAGCCGGGCGAGGACGCCGCAGCTCACAGCTGGACCAGCCCCTGGATCAGCGAGAGCAGCGCGCCGAGCATCGCGATCACGATCACCCAGCGCATCGCCCGGGCGCCGTGGACCCTGCGGGCCAGCACGGTGCCGCCGAGCAGTCCTGCCACCAGCATCCCCAGCAGCAGTGCCCAGCCGGCGACCGGCAGCGAGGGCAGGGACCACTTCGCGGCCAGCGCCGCCGCGCCGAGCACCGCGAAGTGCAGCTGGGCGGTGGCCGCGAAGCTGCGGTGCTCCCACTGGGTGGCCAGCGCATAGACCACCAGTCCCGGTCCGCCCACTCCGGCGGTCACGGTCATCACCCCCGAGGCGAAGCCACCGCTCGCGCCCACCCAGTAGGAGTTGGGCACCTGCAGCGACCGCGACCCGACGGTGAACAGCAGCCCCAGGAGCACCAGC
>JAKDUN010000401.1 GCA_030457675.1 Brachybacterium sp.
ACGTCCTGGAGCGTGGGGCGACGCAGATCCGTCAGTCCCGCGAGTCCTACCGCGTCCTCGGCCCGGACCAGGGCCTCGAGCTGGTCTCCGCTGCGGCGGGCGCCGTGCAGCAGTGCGAGGTGCGGGGTGACCTCCGCGGTGGTGACCATCAGGTGCTCCTCGAGCAGGTCCAGCGCGCTTCCCTCGAGCACCACGCGACCCTCGTGCAGCAGGACGATGTGGTCGACGAACCGGTCGATCTCGCCCAGGTCGTGGGTGGACAGAAGGATCGTGCGGTCCTCGCCGCCGGCATGGTGCTCGCGCAGCTCCTCGAGCACCTCGGTGCGGGCCAGGGGGTCCAGAGGGGCGAAAGGCTCGTCGAGCATCAGCAGGGCGGGCCGGATGCCGAGGGCGACGGCGAGCAGCAGCCGGGTGCGCTGCCCGGCGGAGAGTCGCCCCAACTGCGTGGACGGCGCGATGCGGGCCCGGCGCAGCAGGGTGCCGACCAGCCGAGCGTCGTAGTCGGGTTCGACGCGGGACTGGGTCATCACCAGCTCATCGGCACTCCAGTGATCGGGGTGGAACGGCGTGTCGGGCACGATGCCGATACCGGCGGGCAGGGCGTCCTCGGGGCCACCGATCGGCGCCCCCTCGACCTCGATCACGCCGCTGCTCGGTGCGAGCGCTCCGGAGAGGGTGCGCAGCAGGGTGGTCTTGCCGGCGCCGTTGGTGCCGACGAGGGCGGTGACCTGGCCGCGGGGCACGTCGAAGGAGACGTCGCGCAGCACGTGGCGCACCGGTCGGGTCCACCGCTGCGGGTCGGGGAGGTCCACGTCGAGCCCGCGCACGGTGAGGGCGACAGCGCCGGTGGTGCCGACGTGGTTCATCGGATCACCGCCTCGGAGTCGGAGTCGAGTTCACGGATCCAGCGGCGGACCGCGGCGCGCAGCCCGACCAGGAGCGCGAGGATCGTGGCGGAGAGCAGCCCCACGGTCACCGGGGTCCCGAGCGTGCCGTCCAGGGGGTCGATGGCCAGGACGATCGACATGAGCAGCAGGGGAATCATCAGCAGCAGCCCGACGATGAAGTAGGTCAGGATGCTCAGCACCGCGAGGCCCCGGCCGGGTCGACGCGTCGTGCAGTCCCCACCCACCACCATGCCGGTCACGAGCAGCAAGATCGCCGAGAACAGCGCCCCGGCGAGCACGATCCAGAGCTGGGGCCCCGACGGGTCCCCGCTGAAGGAGAACGGTGCCGCTCCCCCGGCGGTCTCCCTGCCCAGGCGCACGGAGAGGACGGCACCCGCGACCACGGTGACGATCACCGCGGCCTGCTCCGCGAGGACCAGCACCACACGGCCCCGCACCCTGTCCGCCCGGCTGAGGCCGAGGCTCGCCCGCAGCTCCTCGCGCTCGACGGTGTCGGCGCGGCCGTAGCGGTACCAGGCGAGCGCGGCCCACAGGGTGAGCACTCCGGCGAACTGGTCGCTGGAGAGCGCCGCCCAGGCCAGCGCAGCGGCGCAGGCGATGAGGGTGGTGGTGACGCGGCCCGTGTTCAGCCGCAGCTCGGTGCGGACGGCGAGTCCCAGCCGCTGCTCCTCGGCGGGCGAAGCGGCAGGGCTGCGGGAGGTATCGGTCCACGTCATCGTGCTGTCCTCCTCGGGGTCGCGGCGCTCGTCCGCGCGGCGCGCAGCAGGTGGGTGACGATCTCGCTCACGGCGGGGCGGCGCAGCGAGGCGGTGGTCGGCAGGCCGACGGCGTCGTCGACGGAGATCAGGGCGCGCGTCCCCGTGCCCGTCGTCGTCGCGCCCACAAGGGAGTGCTCGGCGTCCTGGGCGGCCTCGGACCGCTCCAGCTCGCACAGCAGGAACTCCTCGCACAGGGACTCGACGTCGCCGCTGAGCACGTCGACGCCCTGGGCGAGCACCACGAGGTGGTCCGCGAAGCGCTCCATGCCGTCGAGGTCATGGGTGGCCAGCAGCAGCGTGCGGTCGTGCCGGGTCATGTAGTCCCGCAGCACGTCGACGAGGTCCGTGCGGGCGAGCGGATCGAGGTGGGCGAAGGGCTCATCGAGGATCAGCAGCTGCGGATCCTGCGCCAGCGCCGCGGCCAGACCCAGCTGGGTGGCCTGCCCCCGGGACAGGCGCCGCAGCTCCCGCCCGTGCGGGACGCGGAAGGCGGTCAGCAGCTCGTCGAAGCGGGCGGCGTCGAAGCCGGGGATCGTCTCGCGCCGCAGACGGGCGAGGTGCTGCGAGGTCCAGCGAGGGGGGTGGGCGGAGATATCGGGGAGGCTCGCCATGCCGCGGGGTGGACGGGTGCGCGCCGGCCCGATCCTGGTGCCGAGCACCTCGACCGTGCCTGCCGTGAACGGGAGCGCTCCGGTGACGGCGCGCAGGGTGGTGGTCTTGCCGGCGCCGTTGGCCCCGACCATCGCGGTGACCTGGCCGACCGGCACCGTGAGGTCCAGACCGCGTACGACGGGGAGCAGTTCGGCGTAGCGACGCTCTCCCGAGGGCAGACGCATCTCCAGGCCGCGGACCGTCAGGGCGTCCTTCCGCTGCTCGTTCATCCGCTGCTCGTTCATCGCTCCTCCTCGAGTCGCTGG
>JAKDUN010000402.1 GCA_030457675.1 Brachybacterium sp.
TCCACTTCACCCGGCCCCACCCCCCGCAAGGGCCCCACCACCGTCTCCCGCCGGGGCCACTGGGCGATGAACAACGGCGCCCTGGTCGGTCTGATCCTGCTGTGCATCGGCCTGTTCATCGCCACCCCGAGCTTCCTGACGATCCCGAACCTCATCAACATCGGCATCCAAGCTTCTGTGGTCGCGATCCTGGCCTTCGGCATGACCTTCGTGATCGTCACCGCCGGCATCGACCTCTCCGTCGGCTCCGTCGCCGCGCTCGGCGCCGTGGTCTCCGCCTACTCCTTCGCCTCCCTGAACCTGCCCGGCATCCTCACCCTCGTGGTGGGGCTGCTGATCGGCGCCGCTGCCGGCGCCATCTCCGGCCTGTCCATCGCCTACGGCAAGCTGCCCTCCTTCATCGCGACCCTCGCGATGATGAGCGTGGCCCGCGGCCTGACCCTGGTCGTCTCCGACGGCACCCCCATCACCACCTCCGAGACCGTCTCCTTCATGGGCGGCAGCATCGGCGGCTTCCCCGTGCCGATCCTGGCGATGGTGGTCGCCGGAGTGGTGTGCTGGTTCCTCCTCACCCGCACCGTGCTGGGCCGCTCCATGTACGCCATCGGCGGCAACGAGGAGGCTGCGCGCCTGTCCGGTCTGCCCGTCAAGCGGATCCTCGTGATCGTCTACGCCCTGTCCGGTCTGTTCGCGGGCCTGGCCGGGATGGTGCTCGCCGGCCGGCTCTCCTCCGCCGGCCCCCAGGCCGGGGTCGGATACGAGCTGGACGCGATCGCCGCCGTCGTCATCGGCGGGGCGTCGCTGTCCGGAGGCTCCGGCCGCGCCACCGGCACCCTGGTGGGCGCGATCCTCCTGGCCGTGATCCGCAACGGCCTGAACATCCTCAACGTCTCCTCCTTCTGGCAGCAGGTCGTGATCGGCCTCGTCATCGCGCTCGCCGTCGGCTTCGACGTGCTGCGCCGCAAGACCTCCCGCTGACCCCCCGTCCCTCCACCCACCGAGCGGGGAGAACGACCTCCCCGCAGCAAAGGAGATCACCATGATCACCATCACGAAGTCGATGACCAGCCGTCGCGGCCTGTTCGCCCTCACCGCCGCCGCCACCGCCGGGCTCACCCTCAGCGCCTGCAACCGCGGCGGGGGCGGCGAGGAGGGAGGCGGCCAGCGCGTCATGCTCGCCGTCTCCACCCAGACCAACCCCTTCTTCGTCGAGCTGGTCCAGGGCGCGGAGGCGGAGGCCGAGGCGCAGGGCCTCACCCTGGACGTCCAGGACGCCTCCGACGACTCCGCCACCCAGGCCAATCAGCTTGCCAACGCCATCACCCAGGGCCACAGCCTGGTGATCGTCAACCCCACTGACTCCGACGCGGTCTCCACCTCCGTCGAATCGCTGAACAACGCCGACATCCCCGTCATCGCCGTGGACCGCGACGCCACCTCCGGGGAGCTGGCCAGCTTCATCGCCTCGGACAACGTCGCCGGCGGCACGCAGGCCGCCGAGGCGCTCGCCGCCGCGATCGGCGAGGAGGGCGAGGTGATCGTGCTGCAGGGCGTGCCCGGCTCCTCCGCCTCCCGCGACCGCGGCCAGGGCTTCACCGAGGGCATCGAGCAGTTCTCCGACATCACCGTGGTCGCCCAGCAGACCGCGAACTTCGACCGCGCCGAAGGCCTGAACGTGGCCACCAACCTGCTGCAGGCCAACCCCGACGTGGTGGGCATCTTCTGCGAGAACGACGAGATGGCGCTCGGCGCGATCGAGGCGCTCGGGGACCGCGCCGGCTCCGAGGTGATGGTGGTGGGCTTCGACGGGACCGAGGAGGGCATCACCGCCGTCGCCGACGGCACCCTGGAGGCCACCATCGCCCAGCAGCCCGCCGAGCTCGGGAAGCAGGCCGTCGCCGAGGCCGCCAAGGTCCTCGCCGACGAGGACGTCGAGGAAGAGGTCTCCGTCGAGGTCGTCACCATCACCGAGGACAACGCAGGCGAGTTCGAGTGAGCCCCTCCGAAGTGATCGCGGTGGTCGGGTCGATCAACGTCGACCTCAGCGCCCAGGTGGCCCGCCACCCCCGGCCGGGGGAGACCCTCCACGGCCGGGGCGGGCAGATGATGCCCGGCGGCAAGGGCGCCAACCAGGCCGTCGCCGCCGCGAAGCTCGGCGGGAGCGTCGAGATGATCGGCGCCGTCGGCACCGACGCCCAGGCCGAGGTGGGCCTGTCCGGCCTGCGTACGGCCGGGGTGTGCCTGGACGGCGTGCGGGAGGTCGAAGGGCCGACGGGCCTGGCGATCGTCACCGTCGCCGAGGACGGCGAGAACACCATCGTGGTGATCGCCGGCGCCAACGACACCGTGGACGCCGCGCAGGTGACGGCCTCCTGTGAGGCGCTCGAAGATGCGGCGATCGTGGTGTGCCAGGGCGAGATCCCCCGCGAGGGGGTCGAGGCTCTGCCCGCCCTGGTGCGGGGACGCTTCCTCCACAATCCCGCTCCCGTGATGGAGCTGGACCCGGCCGTGCTGCGCGCCTCCGATCCGCTGGTGGTCAACGAGCACGAGGCCGCCCTGGTCCTCGCCCAGCTGACCCCGG
>JAKDUN010000403.1 GCA_030457675.1 Brachybacterium sp.
CTCAGCGGGGAGGCGAACCCGCTGCGTTTCCTGATCGCCGGAGCGGCCGTGGCCGTGATCGCGGTGGCGGTGACCATCTCGATCCGCCGCGGGATGGTGCTGGAGACGGACGAGGCGGCCGGGCCCGCCGCCCCGGGCCGGGCCGACGGGGCGCCGCCCGCCCGCGACGGCTCGATCAGCGGGACGGACGGCCAGCACGCCGACCGGTCGGCGGGGCACGCCGCCGACCGACGGGACTGAGCGGACGGCTCACACCGCGGCTGGCTGCGCGGCGGCGGACGCGGAGGGCTCCTGCGCGGACCCGGACACGGTGCCGATGGCCCACTGGAAGCTCGGCGGCGTGCCGCCCACCTCCCAGGCGCCGATCTCCCGCGCCTTGTACACCCACGGATTGTGGGAGGCGACGGTGCGGGCGTTGCGCCAGTGCCGGTCCAGGGCCGAGGTCTCGCGCACGGCAGAGGCCCCGAGCGCGTCGAACAGCCGCGTGGCCGCCTCCGGCACCAGGCGCGAGGTGATCACCTGGGCGCGGGCCGAGGCGATCTCGGCGTCGATCACCGCGGACTGCGCGTGCCCGGCGCGGACGGACGCCGCCTCGTGCGCTGTCTGCACGGCCTCGGCGACCTGACCGGTCAGGGCCGCCGCGGTGTGGGAGACGGCCGAGAGCTCACCGACCACCTGGAGGATCTGCGGGTCCTCGCGGACCCGGTCCGCGTTGCCGTGGCTGTAGGAGCGGGTGCGGGCGGCCACGGCGCTGACCGCATCGGCCTCGACGGCCGCGGCGATCCCCGCGTGCACCGCCAGCAGCACCAGCTGGTAGACGGCGGTCTGGTAGCCGAACCGGTCGGGGAAGGGGATCACGTCCCGTGCCTCGAGGCGAGCGCGGTCGTAGACGATGGTGCCGGTCCCGGTCAGCTTCTGCCCGAAGCCGTCCCAGTCGTCGCTGATGCTCACCCCGTCCTGCGCCAGGGGCACCACGGCGATGTGCTGGGTGCCGTCGGCCGCCTCGACCAGGGTGTCGGAGTAGTCGGCGAAGATCGACCCGGTGGTGTAGAACTTCTGGCCGCTGACCTCCGCCCGCTCGCCCTCGAGCGTGAGCTTCGTACCGAAGGAGCCGCGCCCCACGGAGCCGACCTCCGACCAGGCATTGCCGATCACGGCGCCGCCGGCGATCGCCTCCAGCCATCGCCGGCGGAAGTCGGCGTGCGGGGTGACCAGGAGGTCCTCCACGAAGGCGATGTGGCCGCGCCAGATCTGCGGGAGGTTCGCATCGGCCCGGGCCAGATCGATCAGCAGCGTGGTCAGCTGCGGGATCGTGGCTCCCAGGCCGCCGGCCTCCACCGGCAGGCGCACCCGTCCCAGACCGGCCTCGGCCAGGGCCCGCACCTCGGCGACCGGCAACGTGCGGTCCCGCTCCCGGTCCAGAGCGCCTGCGGCGATCGTCTCGATGACGGGGCGGAAGCGGTCGCGGAGCTCGGAGCTCGTGGTCATAGCTGGCCTTTCGTCGGGTCTCACGGGTGGTGATGGCCGACAGTAGAACTCCCGCACCGCCCCGGCCAGCGAGGCGTCGCATGCCGTCATCGGCCGACGCAGGGCGTGACAGGCGGTCATCGAACCTCATGGGTGTGCAGGTGCGGTCGTACCAGCTCCGGCATCCGATCGGCCCCGACGTGTTGGATACAGTGGGTGCTGGTCGCGGTCGGAGATCACTGTCTCGACCCGGCGATCGCCTCACCGCTGTGCCCGGGGACCCCGGGCGCGACCGACCCTGCCCCCGATGTGAACGGAGCCGCCGCGATGACCGAGGACGACGCCCCCGACCGTCCGAAGGTGCCCACGAGAGGCGAGCGCAGTGACCGCCCTGCTGGCAACCCCCTGGCCAGCATCGACTACTCCCGCCCGCGTTATCCCCACGACATCCACCCTGCTCTGGTGCCCGGCATCGGCATCGACGAGCAGCGCCGGAGCTACAGCGTCGACAGGATCGTCTTCGGTGTCGCCGGTGTGCTGGCGGTCGCCTTCGTGATCTGGGGGATCGCCGATCCCGCCGGCGTCGGTGAGGTCGCCGACGTCGCCTACGCCTGGACGATGAGTCATCTGGGCTGGCTGTTCAACGCCGTCGCCTCCGTGGTGCTGGTGGCCCTGCTGATCCTGGCCTTCTCCCGGTACGGCAGCATCCCGCTGGGCAAGGACGGGGAGAAGCCGGAGTTCTCCACCTTCTCCTGGGTGGCGATGCTGTTCGCCGCGGGCCTCGGCATCGGCGTGATGTTCTGGGGTCCCTCGGAGCCGCTGACCTACTTCCTGTTCCCGCCGCCGCTGACCCATGAGGCCGAATCCGTCGAGGCGATGCACCAGGCCCTGGCGCAGACCTTCTACCACTGGGGCTTCCACGCCTGGGCGATGTACGCCCTGGTCGGCGGCGCGGTCGCCTATGCCGCCTACCGGCGCGGCCGCACCCTGCTGATGTCCTCGATCTTCGAGCGGCTCTTCGGCAAGCAGCTCACCGACGGCTGGGCCGGCCGCCTGGTGGACATCTTCGCGATCATCGCGACCCTGTTCGGCACCGCCGCGGCCCTCG
>JAKDUN010000404.1 GCA_030457675.1 Brachybacterium sp.
GCGCACGCTCTCGCTGCTGTGGGACGTGCCGCTGGTGGTGGAGATGCGGGACGCGTGGCCGGACCTGGTCACCCACGTCGGCCCCGCCGGGGCGATGAATCCCGAGGCCGTGCACGCAGCGCAGCGCAGCGCCTCACGGCGGGTGCTGTCCTGGGCGGTGGCGCTGGTGAAGGGCGGGGTGCATCAGCAGGTGACCGGTTGGCAGAGCGGAGCCCGCGCCGTGGTCACCACCACCGGACGCTTCGCCGAGGTGCTGCGCGAGCGCGGGGTGGAGCCCGTGCAGGTGGTGCGCAACGGCACCGACCTGTCCGAGGTCACGCGGCAGCGCGACCATCTGCCGGGCGATCATCCCGAGCTGCGCTGCCTGTACCTGGGCAACATGGGCCGCTCTCAGGGCCTGGACACAGTGGTCCGGGCGGCCGCCGCCCTGCGCCGTGAGGGCGTGGATGTGCAGGTGAGGATGGTGGGCCATGGCGTCGAGGCGCCCGCGCTGGCGGCGCTGGCCTATGAGCTCGACGCACCGGTGGAGGTGATCCCGCGGATCCCGCACCGCGAGGTGGGCGCGCAGTACGCCTGGGCGGACACCGTCATTGTCTCGCTGCGCGACTGGGAGCCCTTCGCCTGGACCGTGCCCTCGAAGCTCTACGAGATCCTCGCGACCGGCCGGCACATCACCGCCCTGCTGGCGGGGGAGGCGGCGGACGTGGTCCGCGAGGCGGAGGCGGGCGACGTGCTCCCGCCCGAGGACGTCGAGGCGCTCACCGCCCGGTGGCGGGACCTGGCGACGGATCGCTCCCGTGCCGCAGTGCGGCCGAGCGGGCGCGCCTGGGTCGCCGAGCATGCCGACGACGAGGTCCTCGCCCGCCGCTACCTGGAGATCCTTCACGGCGTCACCGAATGCTGAGGCTTCGGCCCCGTCTACGATGAGATCATGACGCAGCCGGGCAGTTCTTCGCGCGAGGCAGGGCGCGGGAGCCGCCGAGCGGCGCCGGTGGGCCACGCCGCGATGCGCTCGGCCAACCTGAGCCTGCTGCTGCGGCATCTGCACACCCAGGGCGGACGCTCCCGCGCAACCCTCTCTCAGGAGACGGGGCTGTCCAAGGCCTCGGTCACCTCCCTGGTCAGCGACCTCGCCGAGCGTGGACTGGTGCAGGAGGGACACATCGAGCGCCGCGGCACCGTGGGCCGGCCCGGCACCGAGGTGCGGATCGATCCGCTGCACGTGGCGGGGATCGGCCTCGAGCTCAACGTCGACTACCTCGCCGTCTGCCTGCGGGACCTCGCGGGAGAGGTGCGCTTCACCTCGTCGGTCCCGATGCCCTACGTCCTGGACGAGGAGGCGGCCGAGGAAGACCCTGCCGGCTCGGCCGACGGGCGCTCTGCGCGGGTGGCCGACGGCCGGTCCTACCCGCCCGGTCTGGTGCTGGATCGCGTCGCGGAGCAGCTGGCCGAGAGCCTCGAGGTCGCCGCCGGGGCAGGACTCTGGGTCGCCGGGATCACCATCGCCCCGCCCGGCCCCATCGACTACGAGGGGGCGACCGTGCGCCTCGCCTCGAACCTGGGCTGGACGGACGTGCCCCTCGGTGAGGAGCTCGCCGTCCGTCTAGGTCCCGCGCATCCTCCGCTGGCCCTGGAGAACGACGCGAAGCTCTCGGCCCTCGCGGAGGCACCGCGCCTGGCCCGGCGCGGCATCACGGACCTGGTCTATCTCACCGGCGACATGGGCGTGGGCGCGGGCATCATCGCGGAGGGACGCCTGATCCGCGGCTGGTCCGGCTTCTCCGGCGAGGTGGGGCACATCGGCCTGGACCCGGCGGGGGAGCGGTGCCGCTGCGGGCGCCGCGGCTGCTGGGAGACCATGGTCGGCTTCGACACCGTGCTCGCGGTCCTCGAGGCGGATGACCCCGCCCGCTCCGGACGCCTGCCGATGCAGCAGCGGCTCGCGCGGATACGGGAGCTGCTGGAGGCGGACGACCCCCGCCTGCACCGCCGCTTCTCGGCCCTCGTGGACGATCTGGTGCGCGGCGTCGGCGTGCTGGTGGACGTGCTGAACCCGCAGGCGATCGTGCTCGGCGGCTACTTCGGGCACTTCGCGGACCTGCTGGTCGCCCCAGTGCAGTCCGCCCTGGATGAGCGGCTGCTCGCGGCCGACGGGCGGGTCGAGGTCAGCGGTTCCGTGCTGGGCCTGGACGCCGCGGCCGCGGGCGGCGCCGCGGTGGCGCTCGAACTGGTCCTCGAAGACCCCCTCCTCGCCCCGACGGTGACGGTCGACGCCACCCCCTGACGGGGTGTCCGCCGCGCTCCAGTCGTGACTTCGGTGCGCCATGGCCTCTGTTGCGGTGCGGAACCTACGGCTCGGTGCGGAACCTACGGCTCGGTCCGGTTCGGTCCGACTCGGTCCCGCCGCCCCTGCCTCACCGAGTCCCCTCTGCGCTGTCTTGACACTCATCGCCCCGGGCTCTAGTTTGTTCTGAACGTGAACGTTTTAGATGGCGGGCCGCGGGACACCTCCCGCGGAACCGCCGCCCTCGGCGAAGGAGCAGGCATGATCGAGTTCGGCACGGGTGGCTGGAG
>JAKDUN010000405.1 GCA_030457675.1 Brachybacterium sp.
GGAGCCCGGACTCGTGGCGGTGCACCTGACGCACCCGGGTGCCCTCCTGCGGCGCCGGCAGCGCATCGAGCTCGGAGGGGTCGACGGGCCGGCGCATGTGCAACCAGGTGCGCACCATCGCGTAGCCGGCTGCCGTGAGCAGCCTGGCTCGGTCGGAGTCCAGCTCGTTCGCATCGGCATCGAGCTGGGTGCGCTCGATCCCGCGGGCACGGGCGAAGGAGCCGCCCACCTCGACCGCCCAGTCCAGCAGCGCGGCGGCCAGGGCGTCACGCTCAGGCGCGTCCTGGGCGATCACGAACTGCACATTGGTGCGGCCGGTGGCGCGGTCCTCCAGTGCCACCCAGGCGAGCGGGGCCTGATCGAGGGCGGGAGAGCCGTCCGCGGCGACGGGCACCACCACGACTTCGCGGCGCGCCCAGGACTTCAGCCCCACCATGCGGGAGCGCATCCCGGCCTCGTCGGCCGCACCGTCCCGGGTGTGGCGGCGAATGTCTGCGGTGACCAGGGCGACGACTGCTGGAACATCTGCCTCGATCGGCACCCGGGTGGTCAGGCGGCCCTCCAGGGACGCGGGCATCGTGGGCGGGAAGTGATCGGTCAGCAGCATTCACCCATCATTTCATGAGGACCTCGTCGCCCGCCGTGCCCTCCTCGGGATCGGCGCCCTCCTCAGGATCGGCCACCGGGATCGGGCCGGTGCGCGGGTGGCAGGTGATGGAGATCAGCGCGCAGGATCGCGCCCAGGGGCGCAGCTCAGCATCGGGCGTAGACCTGTGGGCACCAGTCAACTGTTGCAGTTCATGCATTCTTTCACCGGGTGCAGAGTCTGTGAGGTCTCGGAACTACGATGAGTCCGTGACCGATGAGACGACCCCGGATGATCAGACCCTCGGGCTGCGCGAGCTGAAGAAGCGCCAGTCCCGCGTGGCCATGCACCGCGCCGCCCTCGAGCTGGTCCACGAGCACGGACTCGGCGGCGTCACGGTGGAGGCGATCGCGCAGCGTGCCGGGGTCTCCACCCGCACGTTCTTCAACCACTGGACCACCAAGGAGTCCGCCATCATCGGGGTGCTCCTCGAGGGTGGGGAGCAGGTCGCCGCCAGGCTGCGTGAGCGGATCCAGGAGATCGGGCCGCGGGAGGGGCTGCGCTCCGTGCTGCGCGACGCTCTTGCCTCCGCACCTGTCGACATGGAGCTGAGGGAGCTGAAGAAGCAGGTCATGACCTCCGAACCGAAGCTCCACTCGCTCTCCTCGGGCAACCTGCTGTCGGTGCAGACCGAGATGATCGAAGTGCTCGCCGAGTCGCTCGACGGCGAGCATGCCCAGGAGCGGGCGACCCTCTCGGTGCAGATCGGCTTCGCGGTCACCCGCAGCGCCTTCTCGGTCTCCATGGCCCGCGGGATCGACCTGGGCACCGCCTTCGATGAGGTGCTGGACCGCTACGACGAGGGCGACTCCGTCTTCTGAGCCGTTGCGTCAGCGCACCAGGCGACCCAGCCCCACCTCCCAGCCGCGACCGTCGGCCAGACGCTCGCCGACCAGCCGCTCCAGGCGTGTGGTGCGGGGGAGCTCGGCGGCGTCATAGGGCGGGCGTGCCCCGAACACGAAGAAAGCGGCGGTGTCCGTGCCGGGCTGCTGGAAGATGATCTCCCAGCGATCCACGAAGGCGCCGAGGTTCGAGTCCGCGCCGAGCTCGCGGGGCAGCAGCTCGTTCATCAGCCAGGAGTCGCAGACGAACTCGTGGCCGAAGGCCGGCGCGGTCGCGGGCCGCTCGGCGTCGAGGTCCGCGTAGTGGGTCGTGAAATGCTCGGTGGCGCGGGTGAAGGACTCCTCCACGGCCGACGGGTCCAGCGGACCGGTCGCAGGGATGTGGGTGCCGATCACCCAGCGCTCGCTCAGCGTGCCCTGGCCGGTGAGATGTAGATCGAACTGCAGCCGTCCCATGTCCACCAGGCGTCCGGCCCAGTTCAGCGCCATCCAGGGCAGCTGGTGCAGGCCGAGACGACCGCTGCTGGCGCGGTGGACCCGCATCTGCTGGCCGAGATCCGCGAGGACCGCCCAGGACTGCTCGGTGCCCAGCCCGCGCTCACGGTGCCAGGCCCGCACCGTCGAGGTGCTCACCGCCAGGGCGAGGATCGCGATCAGTCCCTCGCCCGGGGCGAGGCGCTGCTGGAGAGCGTCCTGCGCCTGCTGGGACGCCCCGAGATCGGCCTCGGGGACCGTGAGCCCAGCGCCCTGGCGCAGCAGTGCCGCGGTGCGTGTGATCTCGGCGAGGATCTCCTGATCTGCGAGCGCCGGCTCGATGAGGGCGCTGAGCTCGGCATGGTCCTGACCGGTGATGCCCAGCAGCTCCAGCAGCGTGGGGGTCGACGGGGCCCGCAGCATCGCCGCGATCGCTGCCGGGGGCAGCTCCTCGGTGGCGCGGACGGCCTGCGGCGGATCGCCGTGGACTTCGAACTGGGCATCGCGGCGATCGGTCATGCGCACACGGTAGCGCCGACCGTCCGCGGCTGGTGAGCCGGGCCGCTACGATTCCAGGGTCGAGACCACGCATCCGTCGGCCTGCG
>JAKDUN010000406.1 GCA_030457675.1 Brachybacterium sp.
CGGCACGGCACGGCACGGCGCAGGGCCCGCCGTCCGTGGTCGGACGACGGGCCCTGCGGCGCTCGAGGCGGGCTGCGGCGCCCCAAGCGGACTGTGCTCAGAGGCTGATGACGTCCGCCATCGTCCCGGTGCGGGAGGACTCGTAGGCCGCGAGGATCACGCCGAGCACGCTGACGCCCTCGACCTCGGTGTTGAGCGGGCGCTCGCCGGTGAGCAGGCAGTCCACGAAGTGCGCGATCTCCGCGGAGAAGGTCTCGACCTCCTCGTGCTCGAAGACCTGCTCCTCCTCGCCGCGCACCTGCACCCGCAGGGTCGAGCCGTCCGAGCTGAGCGAGCCCTTCTCGCCCACCACCGAGAAGCGGTCCGTGCCCGGCGCCGCCTGGTACGCCCAGGAGGTCACCATCTGACCCACCGCACCGCTGTCGAAGCGCACCAGCACCTGCGCCGAGTCCTCACCCTCCATGAACTTCAGGCGATGGGTGGACAGCATCGCGAAGGCACTGGTGGGCACCGCGCCTGCGAGGTGCAGCATCAGGTAGGTGGGGTGGTAGCCGGTGTCGATCAGCTCGCCGCCGCCGGAGGTCGCGGCGTTCGCGCGCCAGCCCATCGAGTCGGGGTCGAAGTCGTTGTAGAACGAGTCGGTGGTGCGCACCTCGTACACCTCGCCCAGCGTGCCGGCGTCGAGGATCTCCTTGGCCTTCGCGACGGCCGGCATGAACAGCTGGTTGTGCGCGCACATCAGCGTCACGCCCGCCGTCCGCACCGCCTCGGAGACCTGCTTCGCCTCCTCGGGGGTCAGGCACAGCGGCTTCTCGCACAGGATGTGCTTGCCCGCCGCGGCGGCCGCGAGGATCGCGGGGGTGTGCAGGTGGTGGGGGAGGCAGATGTCGATCGCGTCGACGTTCTCGTCCTGCACCAGCTCCGTGAAGTCGGTGTAGCCCGTCGCGCCGGTCTCGGCCTCACGGCGGGCGAGCGCCTCGGGGTCGACGTCGGCGATGGCCGTGACCTTCGCCCGGTCGGAGACGGTCGCGTAGGCGTTCAGGTGGGCTGTGGCGATGCCTCCGCCGCCCAGGATGCCGATGCGGACGGGGGAGGGGACGGTCGTGCTCATGGGAAGCTCCTGGTGATGTGGGGTCATGCTGGTCGTGTCGTGTCCGGGGGCGTGCAGAGGGGTCTCAGGCGGCCGCGGCGTTCGCAGCGACCACGAGGGCGGTGAGGGCCTGGGCCCGGTCGAGGTTCTCGGTCGTGTCCTGGCCGGAGCGGATCGCCTCGGCCCACTGCGCGAAGGGGTTCTCGGCGTCGCCGGGGACCTCGAGCGCGACGGGGCCATCGCCGGTGTCGACACTGGTGCCGCCGCCGGTCCCGAGCCCGTGCTGGAACGAGCCCTGCGTGCCCTGCACCTCGATGGAGAAGGGGCTCGCGGGGGTCACGAACCCGGTCTCGATCACACCGATCGCCCCGTCGGCGCCGGTCACGGTGACCACGGCGTTGTCCTCCACGCCGCGGCCGGTCATGTCCGTGTAGGTGGCGGAGCGCACCTGCACGTCCGTGCCCAGGATCAGCTGGGTCAGGTAGACGGGGTGCGCGGCCAGGTCGCTGAACGCGCCGCCGAGCGCCGCGGCCGGGTCGTAGAACCGTGCCGGCAGCCAGTCGCCGGTGGAGCCGTCGTGGGCCAGGCGCACCCGCGCGTAGGTCAGGCGCCCCAGCGTGCCCTCCTCGAGCACGCTCTGCAGTGCGAGCGCGTAGCCGTGGCTCAGGCGGGGCAGGGAGACGGTCAGCCGCACGCCCGCCTCGCGGGCCGCGGCGATCAGCTCCTCGCCCTCGGCGACGGTGGGGGCCAGCAGCTTCTCGGTGAACACGTGCTTGCCCGCCGCGAGCGCACGCCCGATCACCTCGCGATGCGCGCTGGTGGCGGTGGTGACGGTGACGCCGTCAAGATCCTCCCGGGCCAGCAGCGCCTCGAGGTCGCCGGTGAACTCGACCCCGAGCGCCTCGGCCAGGGCGCGGCCGCGCTCGGCGTCCTCGTCCCAGACGGCGGCCAGCTCGGTGTCTGGATGCTGCTGCGCCTCCCGGGCGTACTCCTCGGCGTGGACGTGCCACGCCGAGAGCGCAGCGATACGGAGTGGTGCGGACATGCTTCCTCACGATCTTCGGGATGGGTCACGGCGTGCCCGCCGGGCGGAGCACCGCGCATCGGGGAGCCCTCCGCCGATGGTGAGGTAGGTTACTCACTGCGATTGACATAATCAACGCTCACTGCGGCGCGGGAAGGAGCCCCATGCGCGGGACATCGATGGCCGACATCGGCTCCTACAACGAGAAGCTCGTGCTGCAGCTGATCCGCTCGGCCCCGGAGGGGATCTCCCGATCCCAGCTGGGGCGGGCCAGCGGACTCTCACGGCAGACGATCTCGCAGATCGCCCGTCGGCTGCTGCGCCAGGGCCTCATCGAGACCGCGGGGCAGCGGATCTCCGGGCCCGGCAAGCCCCTCACGATCCTGCGCGCCGTGCCCGACTCCCGCTGGACGATCGGGGTGCACGTGGACCCCGCGCA
>JAKDUN010000407.1 GCA_030457675.1 Brachybacterium sp.
ACGATGACCGCCCTGCTCCAGCCCACCCCCGACGGCTTCCTGCGGGCCGGGGAGCCGCACCTGGTGATCTCCGGTGCGCTCCACTACTTCCGCGTCCACCCCGAGCAGTGGCGCGATCGCCTGCGCCGCCTGGTCGTGATGGGCTGCAACACGGTGGAGACCTACGTGGCCTGGAACGTGCACCAGCCCGCGAAGGGCGTGACCACCTTCGAGGGCTTTGCGGACCTCGGCCGCTTCCTGGACATCGCTGCCGAGGAGGGGCTGGAGGCGATCGTGCGCCCCGGACCGTACATCTGCGCCGAATGGGAGAACGGCGGCTTCCCGGGCTGGATCCTCGCCGACCGCAACCTGCGCCTGCGCAACCGCAATGCCCCGTACCTGCAGCTGGTCGACGCCTGGTTCGACGAGCTGATCCCGGTGATCGCCCAGCGGCAGGCGGCCCGCGGCGGCAACGTCGTGATGGTGCAGGTGGAGAACGAGTACGGCAGCTTCGGCGATGACAAGGCCTACCTCGCCCACCTGCGCGACGGCCTGATCGCCCGGGGGATCGACGAGCTGCTGGTGACCTCCGACGGCCCCGCGCGGATGTGGCTGACCGGCGGCACCGTCGAGGGAGCGCTCGGCACCGTGAACTTCGGCTCCCGCACCCTCGAGGTGCTCGCGATGGCCGAGCGGGAGCTGCCCGCCCAGCCGCAGATGTGCATGGAGTTCTGGAACGGCTGGTTCGACCACTGGGGCGAGGAGCACCATGAGCGCACCGGCGGGGACGCCGCCGGAGAGCTGGCCGACATGCTCGAGAACGACATGAGCGTGAACTTCTACATGGCCCACGGCGGCACCAACTTCGGTCTGCAGGCCGGTGCCAACCACGACGGCACGCTGCAGCCCACCACCACCAGCTACGACTACGACGCCCCGATCGCCGAGAACGGCGCACTGACCGAGAAGTTCCGGGCCTTCCGCGAGGTCACCGCGAAGCACCGCGAGCTGCCCCCGTACGAGGAGCATCTCGCCCGGCTCGGCCTCGAGGCCCGGCCGGCCACGCTCCCCGCCGGCGAGGTGGCGATCGAGAAGGTCGCCTCCCTGCGCGGCACCGAGCGCTTCACCCGGAGCGCGCCGGTCCACCCCACCCCGCCCGCCTTCGAGGACATCGGGCTCGAGCGTGGGCTGCTGCGCCTCTCCCGGGAGATCGAGATCGCCCGCCGCGACCGCGAGGGCGCTCCCGCGATCGCCCCGCTGCATCTCTATGACCTGCACGACCGGGCCTGGGTCTCTGTCGACGGCATCTATGCCGGTGCCACCGGGCTGGATCCGTCGCAGGCCGGACGTCCGCACGCCGAGCGCACCGACGCGACCGACCCGGCCGTGGTCGAGCTCGCCCACCTCGCGGACCGGCTGCTGCCGGAGGGCGGTCACCGCACCGTGCGCCTCGAGATCCTGGTGGAGAACCTGGGCCGCGTGAACTTCGGTCCCCGGCTGGGGGAGCGCAAGGGTATCCTCGGCGGGGTCTGGCAGACCGTCCGCTACCTCAATGACTGGGAGGCCGATGCCTGGCCGCTCGAGGAGATGGGCCAGGAGCTGGCGGACCTGCTCGCGGGGGCACCGGCGCTCGCCGAGGCGGACGCCGCGGGGGCTGCCGACGACGACGCACTGCCGGTGCTGGTCGGGGCGTCCTTCGAGGCGGAGGCGCCGACGGACACCTTCCTCGACGTCTCCGGCGCCGGTCATGGCGTCGCCTACGTCAACGGCTTCTGCGTGGGCCGCTACTGGGACATCGGGCCCCAGCAGAGCCTGTACGTGCCGGCCCCGCTGGTGCGTGCGGGGCGCAACGAGGTGCTGCTGCTGGACCTCGAGAAGCGGCCGGCCTCGCTCGCGCTGCGCACCGAGCACGTGTTCGCGACGCCGGGGGCCTGAGTCGTCCGGTCGGTTGTCTCTGCCCATCGACCCATGCAGTCTTCGCTGCTTCGTGGGCGCCCCCAGGTGGCCACGCCGCGAGTACTTCGCGGGCATCCAAGGTCTCGTCATCCGGTTGCTAAACTATTTACATGTGGATAGCCTTACATGTCGACGGCGTCGAGCTGGCCGTCCGGTGATCAGCACTACGCGTTTGGGAGGGCTGTCGAGGAGATCGGCGTCAACGGTGAGAAGGCAGCGAACGTCGACCTGCCACTCGGGCGGCACGAGGGCCGAGCGAGGGCAACGCCGCAACCCCCGGGATCGACACTGCTGCGCTCCTTCCACGAGGTGCCCGTACCGGCCTCGGTATTGCGGGCCGGGAAAACGTTACTGAGCTCCACCCGGTTGAAGGTGGCTGGGTAGCGTGGAACGGCCCTCGGGTTATTCGCTCGCTGAGGGCACTACATCAAGGAGGATGGAATGAAAAGACGACACTTCACATTTGCGCTGGCGGCAACGACTGGAGCGATGCTCACGGCGTGCAGTGGCGATGGTGGTGGTGCCAGTGGCGACTTCGCTTTGCCCGAGGACAGGGAGATCTCGGCGAAGCTGAACTATGGCATTTGGGACAACGTTCAGCAGCCCGCTATGGAGG
>JAKDUN010000408.1 GCA_030457675.1 Brachybacterium sp.
CGATCCGGTCGCCGCGGGTCGCTCCCCTCGTGCCCGCCGGCGTGACACCGTCCCCGGCCCCGATCCAGAGGAACCCCGCACATGTGGATGCAATCCATCGACCCCCTCGGCAACCTGACGCGCTCCGCGCTGATCGCCGCCCTGCCCATCCTCGTCTTCCTCCTCCTGATGGTGGTCTTCAAGCTCTCGGGAGTGATCTCGGGACTGATCGCCCTGGTGGTCGAGGTGCTCGTCGCACTGCTCGTCTTCGGCATGCCGGCCTCGGCCGTGGCCGGCGCCGGGCTCTCCGGCCTGCTCACCGCGATCTGGCCGATCGCCTACATCATCGTGATGGCGGTGTGGCTCTACCGCCTGGCCGTGTTCTCGGGCCGCTTCGACATCATCCGCTCCTCGATCGGAGCGATCTCCGCTGACCAGCGGGTGCAGGTGCTGCTGATCAGCTTCGGCTTCGGCGCCTTCCTCGAGGGGGTGGCAGGCTTCGGCGTCCCCATCGCGATCTGCGCCGCCCTGCTGGTGCAGCTCGGTTTCACGCCCATCAGGGCCGCGGTGATCTCGCTGGTCGCGAACGCCGGTGCCGGCGCCTACGGCGCGATCGGCATCCCGGTGCTGGTCGGCGCCCAGGTGACCGGCCTGGACGTCATGGAGCTCTCCCGCGCCCTGGTCATCGTGCTGCAGCCGCTGACGTTCGTGATCCCGTTCTTGCTGGTGGTGATGATGGACGGGCTGCGGGGACTGCGCGAGACCTTCCCGCTCACCCTGGTGGTCTCCGTGGTCTTCAGCGGGGTGCAGGGCGGGGTGCTGTGGTTCCTCGGCCCCGAACTGGCGGACATCGGCGCGGGCCTGGCGGCGATGGTCGCCGTCTTCGCCGTGAGCCGGGTGTGGAAGCCGCGACGGATCTACCGCGAGAACGACTCCCCGATCCCCGAGGCCGAGAAGCACAGCTTCCACGAGGTGGTGGTGGCCTGGAGCCCCTTCTACATCCTCTCCGGCTTCATCCTGCTATGGTCGCTGCCCCCGGTGAAGGAGCTGTTCGCCACCGGCGCCCTCGCCGCCACCACCCTCCGCGTCCCGCTGCCCGGCCTGACCGGGGAGGTCACCACCGCCGCCGGCGACCTCGTCGAGTACACCTGGAACGTCTCGATCCTCGGCGCCACCGGTACCGCGATCCTGCTCGCCGTGATCCTCTCCTTCCTCACCACCCCGCAGGTCTCCCTGCGCGAGCTGCTCCGCGAGCTGGGCGGCACCATCAAGAGCCTGGGCAAGGCGATCGTGCTGATCGCTGTGATCCTGGTGCTCGCCAACATCGCCAACTACTCCGGGGGCTCGACCTCGATGGGCTCGGCGCTGGCCGCCGTCGGACCGCTGTTCCCGCTGATCGCTCCCGTGATCGGCTGGATCGGGGTGTTCCTGACCGGCTCCGTCGTCAACAACAACACCCTGTTCGCTCCGCTGCAGGTCGCCACCGCCGAGGGTATCGGGGCGGCGCCCGCGCTGCTGGTGGGCGGCAACACCGCCGGCGGCACCACCGCGAAGGTCATCTCCCCGCAGTCGATCGCGATCGCCGCTGGCGCGGTGGGCCTGTCCGGCCGGGAGGGCGAGATCCTGCGCCGGGCGATCGCTCCGAGCCTGGGGATGCTGGCCGTCATCTGCGTATGGAACTTCGTGCTCGCGCTGCTGCTGTGAGCGGCGGCGTGGTGCCGGTGCGCGTGGTCACCACCTGCAGCAGCCGTCCGCGCCAGGTGATGCGGCAGCGGGGTCGAGGCCTCCGAGCACATCGACCGGCTGCGCGGCGATCAGGGCTGAGGCGTCCGGCCCCGGCCCCGCCGTCGTCGGTCCTCGTCACCGCAGCCGTCGGTCCCCCGGGAGCAGCAGTCGCAGCCAGTGGTGGCCGTACCCGCCGACGTCCAGGGTGAGCCGCCCCTCCCGACCGACGGTGTGCCGCTCGCCGCTGAAGAGGTCGAGCACCTCGGTGCCGTCCTCGACCTCGGCAAGGTGGACGGTCAGCGTGGTGGCCGCGGGTGCGAGGTTGTGCACCAGCACGGAGGAGGAGGTGCCGCCGCCGAAGGGGTTCCAGGTGCAGCGATGCACGAGCACCGCGGGGGCGTCCGACGCGAGGACCTCGTAGTCGCCCATCCCGACCTCGGGGCATTCCCGGTAGCGGCGGGCGAGCTGCCCGACGAAGGACAGCAGCGAGTCCGGGTCGTAGCGCTGATCCTCGGCGTTGACGTGCTCGGCCCCGTAGGGCCCCACGGTCACAGGGGCGACGAGAGCGGACGGCTTCGCGACGGAGAAGCCGCCGTTCTTGCCCGCCGTCCACTGCATCGGGGACCGCACCGAGAGCCGACCGGGGATGTCGAGGTTCTCGCCCATGCCGATCTCCTCGCCGTAGAACAGCACCGGCGTGCCGGGCAGGGCGAACAGCAGCGAGTAGACCATCGTGAGCCGCCGAGGATCGCCGTCGAGCATCCTTCGGCGAGGCCGGGATGGTGTTCCCGCTGATCGTCCCCGCGATCGGCGTGCTCACCGCCTTGATCGGCGTCTACCTCACCA
>JAKDUN010000051.1 GCA_030457675.1 Brachybacterium sp.
GTCGACGGGAGGGCCCGGGCATGAGCGGCGCCGCCTCCTCGTTCGCACCGCGTCCCCGCCGGCACACCACCTGGCTGGTGGAGGGGATCGGGCACCTGTACGCCGTGGTGCGCGTTCAGCTGATGTGGCTGCTGCTGACGGCCCTGGGCCTGGTGGTGTTCGGCATCTCCCCGGCCACCTGTGCCGCGGCCGATGCGCTGCGCGCCGAACGGCGCGGCGAGCTGACCCGGGCGCTGCCGCTGATGTGGGAGTCCTATCGACGGGAGCTGATCCCCGCCGGGCTGCGCATGCTGCCCCTGATGGCGGTGCAGCTGCTCGCTCTGGCGATGCTCTGGCAGGCGGCCGCCGGGCTCGGCAGCGCCCCGGTGTCGATGGCCGTGCTGGGGACGCGCGGTGCGCTCGCCGCCGGCTGGGCGACCGTCTCCCTCGCCGCGATCGCCGTCGCCCCGAGGGTGCGACGGCAGAAGCTGCTGGTCACCTGGCGGCTCGCGCTGCTGATGCCCGGTGTCGTCCCGCTGCGCGGCCTCGCCCTGATCCTGCTCCTGGCCGCTTGGATCCTGCTGTGCACGACGGTGTGGCCGCTGGGAGCGGTGCTCGGAGCAGGCCTCGCGGTGGACGCCGCGGTCGCCCTGCTCGGCACCCGCATCTCCCTGCTGCTCGAGGATCTCGGCGGCCATGACCCTGCTTCTGCACCCTCCCGCACCACCACCCCCTGACGAAGGAGCACCCATGTTCTCGACCCTCTCGCCCGGTGCCCTCGGGCTCGACCTCGACCATCCCCGCGCCGTGGACCTCGCGGCCGCCCACGGCTTCGGCGGCGTGGACCCCGACCTCGGCCACTTCCGCACCCTGGGACTCGCCGGCACCGCAGAGCACGCCGCCGCGGTGCGCGAGAAGGGCCTGCAGTGGGGGATGGCCGGCCTGCCCATCGCGCTCGACGCCCCCGCCGAGGACTTCCGCCGAGCACTCACGGACCTGCCCGCGGACCTCGAGCTGCTCGCCGCCGCCGGAGTCACCCGCGTGGGCACCTGGATCCGCCCCATGCACCAGGAGCTCGACCACCGCCAGAACTGGCGCCTGCACCTGGGTCGCATCACGCTGGTGGCCGCCCTCCTCGAGGACGCCGGGATCCGGCTGGGCCTGGAGTACATCGGCCCCAAGACCCTCTGGTCCACCGAGCGCTTCCCCTTCCTCCACTCCCTCCGCGAGACCCGCGAGCTGATCGCCGAGACCGGCGCCGAGAACGTGGGCCTCATCCTCGACACCTACCACTGGCACACCGCCGGGGAGGACGCGGCGCAGCTGGAGGGCCTCACCGACGCGGACATCGTCTCCGCGGACCTCAACGACGCCCGCGCCGACCGCGAGCTCGACGAGCAGCAGGACCTCGACCGCCGCCTGCCCTTCGACACCGGTGTCATCGACCTCGACGGCTTCCTCCGCGCCCTCGGCGCCGCCGGCTACACCGGCCCGGTGAAGATCGAGCCGTTCATGGCCTCCCTCGCCGAGCGGCCGGTGGACGAGGTGCTCGCCCAGATCTCCGGACTGCTGGACCGCGCTCTCACGGTCGCAGGCGGCGCCGACGGGCGAGGCTGAACCGGCCCCCCCGCATGCACGGACCGCTCCGCCTGAGCGCGCAGCACGCTGATAGGTTCACCGACCATGCCTGAAATCGCCGCGCTCGTGCCCGATCTGGGCCTCGGCCCCTGGCTCCTGGTGGCGCTCGGAGCGCTGATCGTCGGCCTCTCCAAGACGGCACTGCCTGGCGCCGGCACCATCGCCGTGGGCGTGTTCGCCCTGGCCATGCCCGCGAAGGAATCCACCGCCGCGCTGCTGCTCCTGCTGATCGTGGGCGACATGACCGCGCTGTGGGTGTATCGGCGCGAACCGGACTGGCGCACCCTGCTCAGGCTCCTGCCCAGCGCCATGATCGGCGTGGTGATCGGCGCGTTCTACTTCGCCCGCGTGGACGGCGCCGGGGTGCGCGTCACCATCGGCGTGATCCTGCTGGTGCTGGTGACGGTCACCGTGTGGCGCCGTCACGTGAGTCGCCGGCGCGAGAGCGCGAGCCCCACGCCGTCGGAGCCCGCCGCGGCGGGAGGTTCCCGGCCCGGAGCCGCCGCGGCCGCACAGGGCGTGGGCTACGGGCTGCTGGGCGGCTTCACCACCATGGTCGCCAACGCCGCCGGTCCCGTGATGTCGCTGTACTTCTACGCGATGCGGATGCCGGTGCTGACCTTCCTGGGCACCTCCGCCTGGTACTTCGCGATCGTGAACCTGTTCAAGGTGCCGTTCTCGGCGGGACTGGGCCTGATCACCCGCGACACCCTGGTGATGGACGCGATGCTGATCCCCGTGGTGCTGATCGGTGCCTACGCGGGGGCGAAGGTCGCTCGTCGCATCCCGCAGAAGGTGTTCGAGAACCTCATCCTGGCCCTCACCGTCGCCGCCGCGATCGGGCTGCTCGCCATGTGACGAGGCCGGCCTGCCACGCGGCTCTCAGTCGGGGCGGTCCTCGGCCGGTGCCCCGCGTGCCCGGCCCGCCCACCGGCCCAGCTCCTCGATCACCTCGAGCAGCTCGGGCGGATTGATCACCTCGATCGGGGCGCCGATCCACGCCAGGTACATCGCGACCCAGTGCAGCTCATCGGCGCCAGCGCGCAGGATGCAGGCATCCGGCCCGTCGGCCGTGACCGTTCCGGACCTCGCCGGGACGTGCGGTGCGACCTCCTCGAGCGGGGCGAGGATCCGCACCGTTGCCGCGCGGGTGTACCCACCCACCGTGATCGACTCCCGCACCGCAGCCTCGATGTCCGGGGTGGGACGTTCGGCGGTCGGGAAGGTTGAGGCGTGCACCGCGTGCATGCGGTCCAGGCGGAAGGTGCGCCAGTCTTCCCGCCCCAGGTCCCAGGCGAACAGGTACCAGCGGCCCTCCATCGACAGCACCCGGTACGGCTCGAGACGGCGCTCGCCGCGCTCGCCGTCGGCCCGCTCGTAGTCCACCCGCACCCGCACCCCGTCCCGCACCGCGGAGGCGAGCGTCATCAGCACCTCGGAGCGGGTGCCTGCGGCAGGGCGGGTGATCACGCCCATCGCCTCGGTGATCGCACCGACCTCCGCCCGCACCGGCGCGGGCAGGATCCTGTCCAGCGCGGCCAGGGCCCGGAGTGCTTCCTCGTCCAGGCCGTCCACTCCGGAGGACGCCGCCAGTCGCAGCCCCACCGCCACTGCGACCGCTTCGTTCGAGCTCAGCAGCAGCGGTGGCAGCGCCCGGCCCGCGCCAAGCTGGTAGCCGCCGCCGTGCCCGGCCGAGGTGAGCACCGGGTAGCCCAGCTCCCGCAGCCGGTCCACGTCCCGCCGCACGGTCCGGGTGGTCACGGCCATCTCCGCGGCGAGCTCCGGCCCGGTCCACACCGTGCGCGACTGCAGCAGGGCGAGCAGCCGCAGCGCTCGAGTCGTCACGTTGCTCATGGGGACAGTCTGCCCGGCTTCGCGGACAGGACCTGTCCGCAGGTGTGCGAAAAGTGGCCGCCGCCTGACCCGCTCAGCGCCGGGTGAAGTTGCGGTGCACGAAGCGGCCAGCCCGTCGCGCGGGGCCGCCGCTCGCGGCGAGGTACGTGCCCAGCAGTGCGGCTGCTCCGCCGACGCCGAGCAGCGCGGGGCCGCGCAGCTGCGAGGGTCGTCCAGGGGCGGTGGAGATGAAGCTGCCGATGCCCACCAGCAGGGCGCTGAGGGTCATTCCCACGATCAGCCTGTCGGCGGTGCCCTCCAGGCGGGAGATGGCCCGGTCGAGGTCCTCGGCATGGATGCCGATGTCGATGCCGTGGGCCTCGTAGTCGTCCAGCAGCCGTGCCGCGCGGCCCGGCAGCTCGTGCCCGACGCGGAGCGCCTGCATCCCGGCGGAGCTGGCCCGTCGCAGGAGCGCCTCCGGGCTGAGCAGCTCGACGAGCGCCACCGGCATCACGCTCTGGAGCACCGTTCCCAGGTGGAAGTCGGGGTCCAGCACCACGGCGGTGGACTCGGTGAGCACCAGCATCCGCAGCATGGAGGACACCTCGGCGGGCAGCTGCAATCGGTGGTGGCGCAACAGCGCATAGATCTGTTCGACGACCCGTGAGACCGACACCTCGGCCAGCGGATGCCCGGAGATCGACTCGACCAGGGCCCCCACGTCCCGGGTGAGGCGCCGGCGGTCGATCCCTCGGCGCGGGGGCGCCAGCCTCAGCAGCGAGGCGACTATGGCCTCCTCATCATGACGAGACATCGCCAGCAGCAGCCACAGCAGATCCTCACGGGCCGCGGGGTTGAGCCGGCCGACCATCCCGAAGTCGATGAGCCATATCGTGGAGTCCGCGGCGACGAAGAGGTTGCCCGGGTGTGGATCGGCGTGGAAGAACCCATCGACGAGCACCATCCGGATCAGGGCGTCGGTGGCGGTATGCGCGAGCGTCCGACGGTCCACGCCGGCGGCATCCAGCCCCACGGAATCGGTGATGTTCCGGCCGGTCACGAGTTCCTCGGTGAGCACCTCGGAGGTCGTCAGCTCCTCGACGACGAGTGGGATCCGTACGGCGGGATTCTCGGCCAGGTTCTGGCGGAACTGCTCGGCGTTCGCGGACTCGGTGCGGTAGTCGAGTTCCCCGAGCATCATCCGGTGGAAGGCGTCGACCAGGGCCTCGATGTCCACATCGCGCGCCAGTTCCCACTCGCGGGCGGCCAGCGAGGCCAGCTGTTTCATCACGTCCAGATCCGCCCTCACCTCGGCGGTGACCCCGGGCTTGCGCACCTTGACGATCACCTCGGTGCCGTCATGCAGGCGGGCCCGGTGGGCCTGGCCGATGGAGGCGGTGGCCAGCGGTGCCTCCGCGAAGCTCGGGTACAGCTCATGCGGGTCGGCGCCCAGCTCGCGACGGATCGAGGCAGCGATGGCCTCGTAGGGAACCGGGGTGGCGGAGTCCTGGAGCTTGGTCAGCTCGGCGATGTAGTCCGCTGGCAGCAGATCGCTGCGGGTCGACAGCATCTGGCCGAGCTTGACGAAGGTGGGGCCGAGCTCTTCCAGAGCGGTGCGCAGGCGCTCCGGCCCCATGGGCAGACGCTCCTCCGCGTGATGGTGGCGCAGCGCCTGCGGAAGGTGATCGCGCAGACCGATCTGGGCAGCGAGGGCAGAGAGGCCGTTGCGCGCCAGCACCTCGACGATCTGTCGGTAGCGTGCTGTGACGGAGGCCATGACCAGCATCCTAGTGGGTGCTATCGAGGCAGCCGGGTGACTTCGCGGACAGCACTTGTCCGCACGGGGGCGAAGAGTGGGTCTCGAACCACCGGAGGGTCGCAGAACACCGTGTCCCGGCCCCAAGCAGACGAGAGATGAGAGCACGATGCCTTTCCTCACCGCAGAGACCACCGACGAGCGCGACAGCCTCGCCACCTTCGCCCAGCAGCAGATCGACCAGATCGCCACGGCCCTCCACAGGCTCGACCGGGAACAGCTCGCCCAGATCCCCAGCGCCTCCGAGATGAGCTTGGGCGCCCTGGCACGGCACGTGCTGCTGATCTCCGAGCGTGCGGCAGAGTCCTTCCACGCCGCGCCGGACGCGCCCCCGGCGCCCGCCAGCACCCTGGATCAGCTCATGGCCGAGGGCACCATCTCCTCCGCGGCGCTGCGCGAGAAGGACACCGCCGACTCGCTGATCGAGCAGCTCCAACAGGCCGGTGCGGGGCTCGCCGCCGCGATCCGTGAGGTCGATCTGGAGACCAGGGGTCCCGTCCCCGACCAACCCTGGTTCGAGGGGCGCACGACGTGGAGCCTGCGGTGGTACGCCCTGCACCTGATCGAGGAGAACGCCCGCCACGCCGGCCATGCGGACATCCTGCGGGAGAGCATCGACGGCAAGACCGCCTACGAGCTCAACGCGCTCGCCGCAGGGGAGGGCTGGCCGCCCGCCGGCTGGTGACCCCTCCCGCTCCCTCGCGTCGCCCGCCGGCGCCGCCTCCCTGCTCCAACCCTCACAGGAGAACCCTCATGACCAGCCCCGACATCACTCAGACCGACCAGCCCCGCGGCATCGGCGGCGACCTGCCCACCGTCCTGCTCGACCAGATCGAGCTCCACGCCCGCGAGCACCTGCGTCCTCGCCTCGAGGGCCTCTCGGACGAGGAGTACTTCTACGACCCCTCCGGCGCCGGCCGGGCCTGGACCGTGCACCCGCGCGCAGCCGACGGAGAGCTCCCGCCCACCTCGATGCAGGGCGGCTCCGGGGCGATGGTCATCGACTTCGAGTTCCCAGAGCCTGACCCCGCGCCGTTGACCACGATCGCCTGGCGGCTGGGGCACATCATCGTCGCCCTGCTCGCGATGCGCAGCCACGACCACCACGGTGGCCCGTCCGCGGACTACATGAGCTGGGACTATGCCGCGACAGCGACGGAGGCTCTGGCCCAGTTCGACGCGGAGTACGAGCGCTGGATCGCCGGCGTGCGGGCCTGGGACGCGGAGGACCTCCAGGTCGCCGTGGGCGAGGCGGGGGGCCGTGGGCCGAATACTCCCGCGCCACCCTCGTCGCCCACATCAGCCGAGAGCTCATCCACCACCTCGCCGAGATCGCCCTGCTGCGCGACCTGTGGGCGCATCGGGGGTGACCCCGCAGGAGCGCCGGCGCCACCCCGCAGTAGCGCAGGCGCCACCCCGCAGGAGCGCCGGCGCCACCCCACAGGAGCGCAGGCGTCGAGCTCTCTTTCGCCGAGCGGGCAGGAGCGGTGCGGGCAGGAGCGGTGCGCTCAGGCGCCCGGCCCGGCGTGGGAGAGCTCGCGGGCCGGGCCGCTGCGGGAGGCCCGTCCCGGGGTCATGAACGTCTGCAGTGCGAGCACCGCTGCGCCGACAGCGCAGGGATGGGGCTGGACCTGGGAGACCGCCACGGTCATCTCCCCGCCGAGGTTGCGGGCCCGGGCAGTGAGCAGCTCGTCCATCACCTCTTCGACCAGCACCGGGGCGACCTGCACCCCTGGTCCGGAGAGCACCACCGCGCGGATCCCCAGGGCGCTGGTCGCGGACCAGACCGCCTGGGCGAGCGCGGAGATCGCTGCCACGAACACCTCACGCGCTCGAGGCTCCCCGCGAGCGGCGGCCAGGGCGATCAGCACCACGTTGCTGCTCAGGGAGGCCGGAGTCAGCCGCAGCTCGAGGTCCTGCGCCAGGCTGCCGGTGCGCACGGCGCACTCGATGATCGCGCGGGCCGAGGCGTACTGATGGAGGCAGCCGCGGCCGCCGCACTCGCAGGGCGCCCCGTCGGGATCGATGCCCACATGATCGAGGGTGGCGGAGCTGCCCGAGCCGGGCTGCAGCGGCCGACCATCCAGCAGGATCGACAGCCCCAGCCCCGCATCCATGTGCACCGTCGCGCACAGCCCGCTCTCGGGCTGCTCTCCGCTCCAGAAGCTGCCGAGCGCGGCGCAGGTCGGTGCGTTCGCACTGATCGAAGGGATGTCCAGGCCCTCCGAGATCGTGCGCACCAGGGCCGGACCACGCCCGTCGAGCCCATAGGGGATCGCGAAACCGATCCCGGTGGCGGAGTGCGCCTCGGCCTCGGGCCGGATCATGGACAGCGCCCGGCGCAGCGCAGTGCCCACCTCCTCCGCATCGGAGGCGGAGCCCAGCGGAACCGCGATCCGGGCGCGCAGCCCACCGGCGAGATCCACCCCCGCCAGGGAGAGGCGGTCGGCATCGATGGTGCAGCCGATCGCCCATCGCGCCTGGTCGTTCAGCCGCAGCAGGGAAGCGCGCTTGCCGCCGTTGGACCGAGCGAAACCGCTCTCCACCAGCAGCTCCGCCGCGAGCAGACGCTTGACGGCATAGGTGACGGTCGCCGGGGTCACCCCGAGCTCCCGTGAGATCTCCACCCGGCTGGTCTCCGAGCGGCGGCGCACCAGCTCGAGGATCGCGGCGTCGGTGGTGGAGGCTCTGCGCTCTCCGATCACGCTCATCACCGCCTCCTGTCTTCCGGTCCTGGGATGGTCTCGAGCTGCTCCCGAGCTCGTCCTGTGCTGTTCTCGAGCTGTTCTCGAGCTGTTCTCGAGATGGTCTTGCGTCAATCTCGCGTCAGTCTCGCACCCGGGCGGCGACGGCGGGTCGCACCGCATCGTGATCATTCCGTTGCCTGCTCCGGGTGCCCCCGCCACTTGACGGATCGTGACCGAGGTCTCCACAATACCGATACTTCATTAACGTAATGAAGAAAGCTCCTCGGAGCGATCGACCCGGCACGCACTGATGCGTGACAAGGAGAGCAACGATGCACCTCAGTCGTCGAGACCTGTACAAGCTCACCGCGCTCGGCGCGGCCCCCGTCGCACTCGCGGCGTGCAGCACGAGCTCCAACCTCGAGAACGGCGGAGGCGGTGGGGCGGAGGAGCGACCGATCATCACCACCACCGCCAACACCGGCCTGGCCGAGAACTTCAACCCGCATTCACCCTCGGTGATCTCCCTGATCCAGGGCCTGATCTACGAGACGCTGTTCTACTTCAACCCCCTCGAGCCCATCGATCAGGAGCCCGTCCCGCTGCTGGGCGAGAGCTACGCCTGGAACGAGGACGGCACCGTCCTGACCGTGACCACCCGCGCCGGCGCGGTCTGGGCCGACGACACCCCCTTCACCGCGAAGGATGTCGCCTTCACCTTCACCAAGATCCGCGACACTGAAGCGCTCAACGCCGCGGGCACCGCCCCGTCGGCCGAGGCGATCGACGACACCACTGTCGAGATCACATACGCCGAGCCGTCCTTCACCGAGGGTCCCAATGCGCTCGCCCGCACCTGGATCATTCCCGAGCACCTCTTCGCGGACGTCGATGATCTGGCGACCTACGCGAACCCGGAACCGGTGGGCACCGGCCCCTTCGCTCTGGATGACTTCACCCCCGAGTCCTACCTGCTGCTGGCCAACGACAAGCACTGGGACGAGGGCAAGCCCGCCATCGGCGGGATCCGCGCGATCGCCATCTCGGGCAACCAGTCCGCGACCGACATGTGGCTCGCCGGCGAGATCGACTACATGTCCTCCGCGATCCCGAACCTCGAAGAGCACGTGGCCGCCAACCCCGACCTCTCGTTCACCAACAGCGGCATCTCCCAGATGGCGCTCATGGCCGCCTCCAACCCGGAGCTGGGCTGCGAGGGACCTCAGACCGACGTCGCCGTGCGCAAGGCCCTCTACTACGGGATGGACCGCGAGCAGCTCTCCAAGCTGGCCTTCTTCGACCTCGGCGCGGACATCTCGCCGTCCTTCGGCCTGCCTGAGCGCGACGTCGACTTCATCGATCCCTCGATCGAGAACGCTCCCTGGAACGCCCAGCCCGACGAGGCCAAGAAGGTCCTCGAGGACGCCGGCTACGCGCTCGGCTCCGACGGGGTGTACGCCAAGGGCGACGTTCGGGTCTCGATGACGGTCTCGTGCCCCACCGGCTGGTCCGACTTCGTCACCGCGCTGGACACGCTCGCCGCGCAGTACAAGGAGATCGGCATCGAGCTGATCCCCCAGCAGGTCTCGGTCAACGAGTGGAACGACGCCAAGGCGCGCGGCACCTATCAGCTGGTCATCGACTCCGTCGGTCAGGGTCCCGCCCCGGACCCGTACTACCCGTACCGCAACCACTTCTCCACCGACAACACGGTCCCCGTCGGCGAGAACGGCAACCCGTACCACAACGTCACCCGCTTCTCGGATCCCGAGGTCGACGCCGCGCTCGATGCCGCTGCGGCGACCGACGATCCCGAGGTCAAGAAGGAGCACTACTTCCTGATCCAGCAGCGGCTGGCCGAGGTGATGCCGGCGATCCCGGTGATGATCGGCTCGAGCCTGACGGAGTACAGCTCCGCGAAGGTCTCCGGCTGGCCCACGCAGGACGATCTCTACGCCTACCCGATGGCCTGGGCGGCGCCGGACAACTCCATGGTCCTCAAGGCCATCACCCCCGCCAGCTGACCCACCGGCCCGCGCCGCCCACTCCGCCCCGACACCGGCGGACCGGGCGGCGCGGCCCGGCCGACGAAAGGATCTCGAGGCAGTGCATCTCCTGCGCAAGATCGGGTTCTACCTGGTGGCCCTCTGGGCCGCAGTGACCCTCAACTTCTTCATCCCCCGAGCTCTGCCGGGGAGCCCGGTGGACGCCGTCCTCGCGAAGCTCGCGCTGCGCGGACCGGTGGCCCCCGAGACCCGCAGAGCGATCGAGGTGATGCTCGGGGCGGACACCGACCGTTCGCTGTTCCAGGAGTACTTCGCCTACCTCGGCGGTCTGCTCGGCGGCGATCTCGGCGTCTCGGTGACCTACTTCCCGACCCCCGTCTCCCAGGTGGTGGGCCAGTCCCTGCCGTGGACCCTGGTGCTGGTGGGCATGGCGACCACCTTCACCTTCATCCTGGGGATGGCGCTGGGCACCCTGGCGGGATGGAAGCGTGGGACCTGGCTGGACTCCCTGATCCCCGCCACCACCGTCCTGCAGGCTGTGCCGTACTTCTGGCTCGCGCTGCTGTTCATCTACGTGCTGTCGGTGAACCTGGGGATGTTCCCGATCTCCGGCGGCTACGACTACACCCTGGTGCGCCCGGCCTTCGACTACCCCTTCCTGTCCAATGCCCTCTACTACGCCTTCCTGCCGGCGCTGACGATCGTGCTGTCCTCGCTCGGCGGCTGGCTGCTGGGGATGCGCAACATGATGGTCTCCACCCTCAGCGAGGACTACATCCTCACTGCCGAGGCGAAGGGACTCTCTCCGCGCCGCGTGATGCTCATGTACGCCGCCCGCAACGCGATGCTGCCCAGCGTCTCCGGCTTCGCGATCTCGCTGGGCTTCGTGGTCTCCGGCTCGATCGTGGTCGAGACCGTCTTCTCTTACCCCGGCCTCGGCTTCACGATGCTGCAGGCCGTGCAGAACAACGACTACTCGCTGATGCAGGGCATGTTCCTGATCATCACGGTCTCCGTCCTCGCGGCGAACCTCGTGGTGGACCTGCTGTACGGCGTCATCGACCCCCGCACCCGAGCGCGAGGCTGAGGAGCACCCATGACCGACACCCCCGCTTCCCGTCGCGGCCGCTTCCGCGCCGCCCTGCGCCGCCACGCCACCCCCTCCCTCGTCATCGGGGTGGGCCTGGTCGTCGCGATCACCCTGTTCGGGGTGATCGCCCCGATGGTCGTCGCCGACCCGCTGGCCATCTCCAGCGCCGGCATGGTCGGGCCCTCCGCCGAGCACTGGCTGGGCACCACCCAGACCGGACAGGACGTGCTGGCCCAGCTGGCCTGGGCCACCCGCGGCTCCCTGGTGGTGGGCATCATCGTCGCCCTCCTGGCGCTGTTCCTCTCCGCCTTCTTCGGCATCCTCGGCGGCTACCTCGGCGGCTGGGTGGACGAGGCCTTCTCCCTGTTCACCAACGTCGTGCTGATCCTGCCGGGCCTGCCGCTGATGATCGTGATCGGCTCCTACGTCCAGCAGCGCGGCCTGCTGCTGATCGCCGTGATCCTGGCGATCACCTCCTGGGCCGCCGCGGCCCGCGTGCTGCGCTCGCAGACCCTGTCGATCCGCACCCGCGACTACGTCCAGGCCGCGAAGATCGCCGGGGAGAAGCCCCACCGCATCATCGCCGTGGAGATCCTGCCGAACCTGCTGCCGGTGATGTCCAGCGGCTTCGTGTTCGCCCTGATCACCGCGATCCTCGGCGAGGCCGGGCTGAGCTTCATCGGTCTCGGCGTGGTGGGCACCCAGACCTGGGGCTCGATGCTGTTCTACGCCCAGAACGGCCAGGCCCTCACCCTAGGCGGCTGGTGGTGGTTCGTCCCGCCGGGCCTGATGATCGCCCTGCTGGGCTGCGGCCTGTCCCTGATCAATTTCTCGATCGACGGGATCATCAACCCGCGCCTGCGCACCGCCCCCAAGGCCGCCCGCAGCGTGCGCCGGGCCGAGGAGGCCGACGACTCCGAGGCCGGCGACTCGGAGGCCACGACGAAGGAGGCCCTGGTATGAGCACCCCGATGACCGGATCCGTCCCCCCGGACCACCCCGCCCTGACCGGCTCCCTCGAGGAGGGCCGCCTCGGCGGAGCCTCCTCGCCCGTGCTCGAGGAGCCCGTGCTGAGCGTGCGCGACCTCAACATCGTCTACGAGGTGGGCGAGGGCGTCCATGCCGTCAAGGACGCCTCCTTCACCCTGCGCCGCGGCGAGATCCTGGGCCTGGCGGGGGAGTCCGGCTGCGGCAAGACCACCCTCGCCTACGGCCTGAACCAGCTGCACCGGTCCCCGGCCCGCATCACCAGTGGGGCGGTCACCTTCCACGACCGCACGGACGGCTCCGAGGTGGACGTCCTGGCGCTGGAGGGCGCCGCGCTGCGCACCTTCCGCTGGTCGAAGGTCGCGATGGTGTTCCAGGGGGCCATGAACTCACTGAACCCCGTGCTGAACGTCCGCGCCCAGCTCGCCGACGTGCTGACCACGCACCGGCCCCAGATGGACCGGGCCGAGCGCCGCCGTCGCGGCGAGGAGCTGCTGGAGCTGGTGGGGGTGGAGCGCAGCCGCATCGACGCCTTCCCCCAGGGCTCTCCGGCGGCATGCGCCAGCGCGTGATGATCGCGATGGCGCTGGCCCTGGACCCGCAGCTGATGATCATGGACGAGCCCACCACCGCCCTGGACGTCGTGGTCCAGCGCGAGATCCTCCAGGAGGTGCTGCGGCTGCGCAAGGAGCTCGGCTTCGCGGTCGTGTTCATCACCCACGACCTGCCGATGCTGCTGGAGATCTCCGACCGGATCGCCGTGATGAAGGCGGGGCGGATCGTCGAGATCGAGACCGCCGAGAACCTCTACTTCGAGCCGAAGGACCCCTACACCCAGCGCCTGCTGGGCTCCTTCCCCTCCCTGACCGGGGAGGCCGGGGACTTCGTGCGCGCCGGCTTCGGCGAGGACCAGCACGCCGCACCGCACTCCGACCGGGAGGCCACCGCATGACCACTCTGACCGTCACCGACCTGCACAAGTCCTACCGGCTGCGCAGCGGAGCCCGCTTCTCCACCCTGCAGGCAGTCAAGGGCGTCGATCTCGAGCTGCGGCCCGGCCGCACCGTGGCCCTGGTGGGCCAGTCCGGCTCCGGGAAGTCCACCATCGCCAACATCCTCGCCCAGCTGGAGAAGCCCACCTCGGGCACGATCACGCTGGACGGCGAACCGATCGGCACCCGCGGCAAGGGCCTGGCCCACTACCGCGACCACGTCCAGATGGTGTTCCAGGACCCCTTCGCCTCCCTGAACCCCTTCCACAGCATCGGCCACCACATCGAACGGCCCCTGCTGCTGCACGGCCGGGCCACCCGCGCCGACGTGCGGGAGAAGGTGTGCGAGATGCTCGAGCGGGTCAACCTCAGCCCCGCCGAGAGCTTCATCGACCGCAGCCCCCACGAGCTCTCCGGCGGGCAGCGCCAGCGCGTGGCGATCGCCCGGGCGCTCGCCCCCGGTCCCACGGTGCTGATCGCCGACGAGCCGGTCTCGATGCTGGACGTCTCCATCCGCCTGGGCGTGCTGAACCTGCTGGCCCGCCTGCAGCGCGAGGAGAACCTCGCGATGCTCTACATCACCCACGACCTCGCCACCGCCCGGCACTTCTCCGACGAGATCCTGGTGATGTACCGCGGCGAAGTCGTCGAGCGCGGCGACGCCGACCAGGTCATCCTCGACCCCCAGGCGGAGTTCACCAAGCAGCTGCTGGTCGCCGCGCCCGAACCCGGCAACAACCCCCGCTTCCTCGCCGAGGCCCAGCGCCGCGGCGTGCCCATGCCCGACCATCTCGCCCTCGCCGAGGAGAACGCGTGACCCCGACCCGCACCCCCG
>JAKDUN010000409.1 GCA_030457675.1 Brachybacterium sp.
CCCGCCCCGATCCCCGAGCAGTTCGAGAGCACGCCGGCCGCCCCGCACCGGGCGTCCCCGCCCCGCACCGGTCGTCGTGCGGTGCTGCTGGTCGGTGCCGCGGCGGCCGTCGGCGGCACCGTCGGCGTCGGTGCACTGCTGCGCACCCGCGGCCCCCGCCCCCCGGCGGGCCCCCCCGCCCCCGGGTACCGGGCCCGGCGGCGGGTCCGTCACCGCGCCCTTCGCCGATGTCGCCGCGGACCACCCCGGCGCCGAGGCGATGCGCTGGGCGGACGAGACCGGTGTGCAGCCGGCACTCTCCGGAGGCGGCTACTCCCCCGCGGCCCCGGTGGCCCGCGGTGAGGTGGCCCTGGCGCTGCACCGTCTGGCGGGCGCCCCGGTCGTGGACCTCGGGAGCCTTCCTGTCCTGTTCACGGACCTGGGCGAGGATCCTGCCCGCGTCTCCGCCCTGCTGTGGCTGCACGGCCGCGGCGCGCTGTGGGGCGATGCCGAGCTGCGGGTGCGTCCGGACGAGCCCGCCACCCGGGACTGCACGGCGATGATGCTCACGGCCCTGCTGCGTCCGGCCCTGGCCGGGGTCGGCGTCACCTGGGACGCCTCGGCCGAGATCTCGCTGCCCCAGGCCGAGGACCCGGGCTCAGCCCTGGCGGACGTCGACTGGCTGGAGGCCGCCGGGATGGCCCCCTCATCCCTGGCCGATGGGCCGCGGGACGCAGCCGTGACGCGCGCCGATCTCGCCGTGTCCCTGCAGCGGACGAACACGGTCATCACCGACGCCCTCGACTGACCTGCCGCGGACCCCAGAAATCGATGTGAGCCGTCACCCGGCGCGCGTAGGGTTGGAGGCATGCCGACGACGCCTGCACATGCCGCATATCTCCGCCATCCCGATGTCCGCGGAGACCTCCTGACCTTCACCGCCGCGAATGACATCTGGCTGGCTCCGCTGACCGGCGGTCGGGCCTGGCGGCTGACCGACGAGGGCGCGCCCGTCGCCTACCCGCGCTTCTCCCCCGACGGCGCCCATGTCGCCTACACCTCCCGCACCTCCGGCGGCCCCGAGGTGTGGGTGATCCCCACCGAGGGCGATACCGCCCCGCGCCGGCTCACCTCCTGGGGTCGAGCCTCCACCAAGGTCGCCGGCTGGCTGAGCGACGGCCGGGTCCTCGCCGCCAGCAGCTTCGGCGCCCCGATCGCGCGGGACGGCCAACTGTGGGCGATCGACCTCGAGGGCACCGCCGAGCTGCTGCCGCTGGGCCGCAGCGGCGAGGTCGCGATCCACCCCTCGGGCACCACCGTGGTCTCCACCCCGTGGCGCCGCGACCAGGCCTCCTGGAAGCACTACCAGGGCGGCACCGCGGTGAAGCTCTGGCTCTCGCGCCAGGACGTACCGCTGGACGCCCCTGCCGAGGCTCATGCCGAGCGCTCCTGGGAGCCGCTGTTGGACGAGGTCCTCGCCTCGAAGCTGCGGATCGCCTGGTACGGGGACCGGCTGCTGTTCGCCTCGGACACCCCCGGCCCCGGTGCGGCCCTGAACGATCGCGCCTCCGCGAACCTCTGGTCGGTGGCGATGGACGGCTCGGATCTGCGCTCCCACACCTCGTTGACCTCCGCGCAGGGCTACCTTCGCGAGCCCGCGACCGACGGCTCCACCATCGTCTTCAGCTCCCGCGGCCGGCTGTTCGCGATGGACTCCCTGGAGGCGCCCCCGCGCGAGGTCGAGATCCTGGCCTCCGGCGTCGGCGCCTCACGGCTGCCGCGCCCCGCCTCGCCGACCGAGAACGTGCTGGCCATGCGTCCGCTCCACGACGCCCGCGCGAGCGTCGTCGAATGGCGGGGCAGCGTCCACGCCCTCACCCACCGCGGCGGCCCGTCCCGCCTGCTCAGCGGGACCTGCGGACTGCGGCTGCGGGAGGCGCATCCGCTGGGCCGCTCCGACTTCGCCCTGTTCGTCTCCGATGTCGAGGCCCTCGCTGACCGCGAGAGCGGCGGCGTCGGCTCCGACGTGCTGGCGCTGGCCCGGCTGGACGGCGGCGGCGAGGAGATCCGGCTCGATCTCGGCGAGAGGGGACGGATCCTGCATGCGATCCCGTCCCCCGACGCCTCCAAGATCGCGATCTCCACGCATGACAACGTGGTGCACCTGGTGACCCTGCGGGGCCTCGAGGACCCCGCGAAGATCTCCCACCAGCCGTCGGCGAAGGAGACCGCCGCTTCCGCCTGGGAGCAGGACGCCGAGCACGCGGTCCCGGCGCCGCGGCTCGACCACGTGCGCGAGGTGGGCCGCTCCACCGGCGGCGAGGTGCGGGACCTCGCCTGGTCGCCGGACGGTCGCTGGCTGGTGTGGGCCGAGCCCAACTCCTGGCAGCTCAGCCGCCTGATGATCTCGGACACCGAGGATCCCGAGCCCACCGGTCGTGCGCTGACCACCGGGAAGTACCAGGACTCCGCCCCGGCCTTCAGCGCCGACGGCACGCACCTGGCCCTGCTCAGCCTGCGCACCTTCGAGACGGTCTACGACGACATGGTCTTCGACCTCGGCTTCGTC
>JAKDUN010000052.1 GCA_030457675.1 Brachybacterium sp.
GCGGGGTGTGCGGGGCGTGCGCTCAGCGTCGCGGTGCCGCCCAGGCGTCGAGCTTCTCGAGCGCCTGCTCGATGGTGCTGCGGCTCTTGCAGAAGGCCATGCGCAGGTAGGCGCTCGCCTCCCCGGCGTCCCCGTCGCGGTAGAAGGCGGACAGCGGGATCGCCACCACCCCGGCCTCGATCGGCAGCCGCTCCGCCAGGGTGTCGGCGTCGGGCTCCCCGAGGGGGCCGGCGTCCGCGACCGTGAAGTAGCCGGCCGCGGGCACGCTCACCCGGAACCCGATCTCACGCAGCCCATCGGTGAGCAGGTCGCGGCGTTCGCGCAGGTCCGTGGCGAGATCGGCGAAGGCCGCCGACGGCATCCCCAGCCCCACCGCCACTGCGGGCTGGAACGGTGCTCCGGAGGAGTACGTCAGCCACTGCTTGGTCCCGGTGATCGCCGTGATCAGCTCCGCCCGGGCAGTGATCCAGCCGATCTTCCAGCCGGTCACCGAGAAGGTCTTGCCCGCCGAGGAGATCGAGATGGTGCGGTCCTGCGCCCCGGGCAGAGTGGCGATCGGCCGATGCGCGGCGCCGAAGGTGAGGTGCTCGTACACCTCGTCGGTGGCGATCAGCGCGTCGTGGCGGACCGCCTCGTCCACGATCGCCTGCAGCGCGTCCTTCCCGAGCATCAGCCCGGTGGGGTTGTGCGGAGTGTTCACCAGCACCAGCCGGGTGCGCTCGGAGAAGGCATCGCGCAGTGCGTCGGTGGAGGCCTCGAGCACCAGATCGCCGGAGGCAGCGCCGGTGTCGGTGCCGGAGCCGGTGCCGGTGTCGGAGCCGGTGCCGGAGCCGGTGTGGGTGTCGGCGGCAGGGCGTGAGGTGACCGGCACCGTCCGGTGCACCCCGCCGGCCAGGGCGATGATCGCCGCGTACTGGTCGTAGAAGGGCTCGAGGGTGATCACCTCGTCCCCCGGCTCGACCAGGGCCAGGATCGTCGCCGCCAGCGCCTCGGTGGCACCGGTGGTCACCAGCACCTCGCTCGCCGGATCCCAGCCCAGGCCGTACCAGCGCGCCTGATGCTCGGCGATCGCCCCCCGCAGTCCCGCCTCCCCGAGGCCGGGCGGGTACTGGTTGTGACCCTGCCGGATCGCCTCGACCGCAGCGTCGGCGACGGCAGCGGGCGGGGGATCGTCGGGGAAGCCCTGACCGAGATTCAGAGCCCCGTGCGCGAGAGCGCGCGCAGACATCTGGGCGAACACGCTCGGGTGCGCCTCCCCGTTCTTCAGCAGGCCGGCAGCGGCGGCGGCACGGGTCCAGGGGCCGGAGGTCTTCATGGCATCGAGTCTGTCAGAGACGGGCGGGGACGGGAGGTCTACCGTGGCGGACAGCTGCGCAGCGAAGGAGGCTCGCAGCGCCGCCACCACGCAGTGACGTCACCACGCAGTGACGTCACCACGCAGCGAAGGAGATGCCGTGGAGATCCTCATCCGGCCGGGAGACCTCACGACGCAGACGGCCGACGCCATCGTCAATGCCGCGAACTCGGGCCTGCTGGGAGGTGGGGGCGTGGACGGGGCGATACACCGCGTCGGCGGGCCCGACATCCTCGCCGCCTGTCGCGCGCTGCGCGAGAGCTCTCTCCCGGACGGCCTGCCCGCGGGTCGGGCCGTCGCGACCACGGCGGGCCGGCTGCGCGCCCGCTGGGTGATACATACCGTCGGCCCCGTGCACTCGAGGCGCGAGGACCGCTCCGCGACCCTCGCCTCCTGCTACCGGGAGAGCCTGCGCGTCGCCGTCGAGCTCGGTGCCCGCAGCATCGCCTTCCCCGCGATCTCCGCCGGCATCTACGGCTGGCCGATGGACGACGCCGCCCGCATCGCCGTGCAGACGGTGCGGGAGATGGCCGAGGAGGTCGCGGGACAGGTCGACACCGTCGTGTTCGTCCCCTTCGGCGTCGGGGCCGAGCAGGCGTTCCGCCGGTGCGTCCGGGAGTAGCAATCGCTCCCCCTGAGATCGATGTCCAAGGCCTTGGTCGTCGAGGGCTCGAGTGCTAGGCTCACGGCACAACCCCTGTTCCTCTGGATCAGGCTCAAGGCCCCGCATTCGTGCGGGGCCTTGCTTATTTCCATGACGGTGGCCGATGCACCGGTCGCTTAGGGGTCTGAACGACGTCAGGAAGCTGATTGCGGGCCGCGAAGGCCGGTCGCAGGTACAAGCTGAAGTCAACGCCAGCCCGCTCGAAGAGCTTGGTCCGGGCATCGCGGGGATACAACACCCCGACGCGAGCGCCGAACCTCTGCTTTGCCACCTCAATCGGTCGGGCCAGATCTGAGTCCGATGACACCACGACATATGTCTGCGCGAGGCCGTCGAGAGAGTCCATGAGCAGCTGAGTCGCGAGCTTCACGTCGGACCCCTTCTCCTGGACCTTGTAGACGTGGTGTCGAGTGAGAGGCGGCTGCTCTTTGCCGTCGATCCATTCGCGCGCATCTCCATGATGCACGGTGAACAGCGAGTCATCGTGCACTGTGAGGCGGCGGAGGGTTCGGAGCGCCCGGATGTAGGCGTCCTGCCGGTCGGGTGCTTTCGGATCCTCGGGGTTCATCCGGCCTTTGATGCGCGCCGTGAAGTAATGCACGTGCTGGACGTCGAAATCATCGAGGACGTCGTCGAACAGCGCCACCAGATCCAGCCACTTGTTCGCCGGTCGGCTCTCAAGCTGTCCCTTGTACAGATTGAATCCGTCGACGTATACGAGTGCCGGTGGCTTGTCCATCCCGCCAGCATGCACCAGCACGAGCCTGGGTATCAGGCTCTGCACGGTGCGGTGCCCGCGGGGCAGCACGGAGATCTCACCGAACCCCTGGGTGTACGGGAGCCGCTGGAGGACCAGCAGCGGCGGCACGATCCGCAGTGACACCTGTCGCGTCATCGTGAGGGAATGGCGCCGATCAGCCCCGATCTGCAGCAGCCACCGCGCGAGCCCGATGATCAAGCCGGTGATGCAGCCGATCACCATGTCCGGCCTGAAGGGCGACCAGTCGCCCGGTCAGGTGGGCCCAGCGGCGGACAGCACGCCGGAAGGCACGGCTCAGCGCTTCGGGAAGACGAGACGGCCGTAGGTGACGTACCGGAAGGACGTCGAGACCACCTGCCCGACGAGGGTGCCGGAGATGTTGTCCGCCAGCACGGAGTCCAGGCCCAGCACGTAGCGCGAGAAGGCGAGGCAGGACAGCTGCAGACCGGCAGCGATGAGGTTGACCAGGATGAACATCATGATCGAGCGGGTGGTGTCCGGTCGCGGCCGGTCGCCGAAGGTCAGCAGGCGGTTGCCCAGGTAGGTCAGGCAGGAGGCGACCGCGATGGTGAGCACCTTCGCGGTCAGCGGGGTGCCGTGCATCAGTCCTGCGCCCCAGCCCTGGCTCGGGCTCCAGAACACCAGCAGGTTGTACATCGCGGTGTCCAGCAGGAACACGACCCCGCCGACCAGGAGGAACAGCGTCGTGGGCCGCAGATGATCCTTCGCGACCGCGGAGGTGCGTGCGCGCAGGGAGGTGCCCGTGGGGGAGGAGGCAGGGGTCTCCTGCGTCGTCGGTTCCGGCGTCAGCACGCCCGGCACTGTACCTGAGGCGATAGGATCGGTCCCCGGCCGCTGCGACGGGTCGGTGCCTTCGGCACCGGGCCCTGGGAGCGCGCGGCACGACCGTGGCGACGGGCAGGCGGGTCCTTCGCGGATCCCGGCCCTGGGAGCGCCCGGTCATCGCCGCTGCGACGGCTCCGACGGCACCGCCCGACGGTTCCGGGAGCGCGCGGCACCGACGACGACACCTCCAAGGAAGGCCCTCATGACTCACGTCGCCCTCACCATCGCCGGCTCCGAGACCACCGGAGGCGCCGGCGCGCAGACCGATCTGAAGACGTTCCATCAGCTCGGCACCTTCGGCACCGCGGCACTGACCTGCATCGTCTCCTTCGACCCGAAGAACAACTGGGGTCACCGCTTCGTGCCCGTCGATCCGCAGGTGATCGCCGACCAGATCGAGACGACCACTGCCGTGCACGAGATCGACACCGTGAAGATCGGCATGCTCGGCACCCCCGTCACCATCGACACCGTCGCCGCCTCGCTCGCCGAGCGCTCCTTCACCCATGTGGTCCTGGACCCGGTGCTGATCTGCAAGGGCCAGGAGCCCGGCGCCGCCCTGGACACCGACAACGCGCTCAAGGCGCAGATCCTGCCGCTGGCCACCTTCGTCACCCCGAACCACTTCGAGGCCCTGAGCCTCTCAGGGATGGAGAAGATCGAGTCCGTCGAGGACCTCACCGAGGCCGCGCAGCGCATCCACGACACCTACGACGTGATCGTGCTGGCCAAGGGCGGGGTCGTGCTCGAGGGGCCCGACGCCGTGGACGTCTTCCACGACGGCGAGCAGACCGTCGAGCTGCGCAGCCCCAAGATCGGCGAGGCACGCGTCTCCGGTGCCGGCTGCACTCTCGCCGCCGCGGTCACCGCGGAGCTGGCCAAGGGCGCCACTCCGCTCGAGGCCGCCCGGACCGCGAAGGCCGTCGTCACCAGTTCGATCGAGCACCGCCAGGAGGGCGCGACCCCCTTCGACGCGGTGTACCAGGGCGCCTACCAGCGCTGACCGGTCAGGGTGGGGCGGCCCGGACTGCAGGTGCCGGGCCGCACCCGAGACCCCGCAACGTCCCTCGGGCCGCCGCACTCGATAGGATGGAGCACCGGCAGTGAGTGCTCGTCGGCCCGACGCCGCAGGGAGGCACCGTGATCGGATTCGAGAACGTCCGCAAGGAGTACCCGGGCGGCACGCTCGCCGTGGAGGATTTCAGCCTCGAGATCGCCTCCCACGAATCCGTGGTGCTGGTCGGCTCCTCCGGCTCCGGCAAGACCACGCTGATGCGGATGATCAACCGCATGGTCGAGCCCACCTCCGGACGCGTGCACATCGACGGCGACGACGTGGCGAGCCTGGACCCGGTGCAGCTGCGCCGCAGCGTCGGCTACGTCATGCAGGCCTCCGGACTGCTCCCGCACCGCACCGTGCTGGACAACATCACCACCGTGCCCGTGCTGCGCGGCACCGCGAAGGGCGAGGCCCGCACCCGTGCCCATGAGCTGATGGAGACCGTCGGCCTCGACGCCGCGCTCGGTGGGCGCTACCCCTCCCAGCTCTCCGGCGGGCAGCAGCAGCGGGTCGGGGTGGCCCGCGGGCTCGCCGCCGATCCGAACATCCTGCTGATGGACGAACCCTTCGGCGCCGTCGACCCGATCGTGCGCGCCGAGCTCCAGCAGGAGCTGCAGCACCTGCAGCGCGACCTGCGCAAGACGATCGTGTTCGTCACCCATGACATCGACGAGGCCTTCCTGCTCGGCGACCGGGTGGTGATCCTGAAGCCCGGCGGGGTCATCGCCCAGGTCGGCACCCCGCAGGAGATCCTCGCCGACCCCGCCGACGGCTTCGTCTCCAGCTTCGTCGGCGCCGATCGCGGGGCGCGCACCCTGCACCTCGAGCGGGTGGACGGGCGCGATGTGGTGGTCGACGCCGACGGGCGACCCGCCGGCGTGCTCGCGGAACCGGAGCGCACCCCGTGACCTGGGTGCTCGAGAACCTCGACGTCATCGGCGGGTACACCGGCGCCCACCTGCTGCAGGCGCTGCCCCCGATCCTGGTGGCGTTCCTGCTCTCGCTGCCGCTGGCCAAGCTCGCGAACTCCCGCGGCTGGCTGCGCACCTCGGTCACCACCACCTCCTCGCTGATGTATGCGATCCCCTCGCTGCCGCTGTTCGTGCTGCTGCCGGGCCTGATCGGGACCGGCGTGCGCAGCCCGCTGAACATCTCGATCGCGCTGTCGCTGTACGGCCTCGCGCTCATGGTCCCCGCCGCAGCCGACGCCTTCCGCTCCGTCAGCCGGGACGTGCTCGGCTCCGCCACCGCCCAGGGGTATGCGCCCGGTGCCCGCTTCTTCGAGGTCGAGCTGCCGCTGGCCGGGCCCGTGCTGCTGGCCGGGGTGCGGGTGGTCGCGGTGAGCACCATCTCGCTGGTCACCGTCGGCGGCGTGCTCGGGGTGCCCAGCCTGGGCATGCTGTTCGTGGACGGGGTGCGGCGCGGGATCGCCGCCGAGATCGCCGCCGGGATCGTCGCGACCGTCGTCCTCGCCCTGCTCATCGATGCTCTGCTGGTGCTGCTGGGCCGCGCCGTGATGCCCTGGACCCGTCGACAGGGGGTGAGCAGGCCATGACCGGCAGCCCCTTCCTCGAGTCCCTGTCCTGGCTCGTCGACCCCGTCCATTGGAGCGGCCCGGACAGCATCCCGCTGCGCACCCTCGAACACCTCGGCTACACCGCGCTCGGCGTGCTGGTCGCGGCGCTGCTCGCCGTGCCCGTCGGACTGTACGTCGGCCATACCGGCCGCATGAAGTCCCTCGCCGTCGCCGCGGCGGGTGCCGCCCGCGCCCTGCCCACCCTGGGCCTGGTGACCCTGTTCGCGCTGCTGGTGGGCATCGGCCTCACCGCCCCGCTGCTGTCCTTCGTGATCCTCGCGATCCCGTCCCTGCTGGCCGGGGCCTACTCCGCTGTCGAATCCGCGGACCCCGCCACCGTCGACGCCGCCCGCGCCCAGGGCATGACCGAGTGGCAGATCCTCACCCGGGTGGAGCTGCCGCTGGGGATGCCGCTGCTGGTGGGCGGGTTCCGCGGGGCGACCGTGCAGGTGGTGGCCACCGCCATGCTCGCCGCCTACGTGGGCAGCGGCGGACTGGGCCGGTACATCTTCCAGGGGCTGGGCTCCCAGAACTACCCTCAGATGATCGCCGGATCACTGCTGGTGATCGCGCTCGCCCTGCTCCTGGACCTCGCCCTGCTGCTCGCGCAGCGACTGACCGCACCGCCCGGGGCGAGAGCCTCATGACCCGCACCCTCCACCTCGTCCACCCCAGGAGATCTCCCATGACCATCCACAGCACTCGTCGCCATCTGCTGGGCGCGCTCGGCGCCGGCTCCCTCGCGCTCGGTGCCGCGGCCTGCGGCAGCTCCGACCCGTTCTCCGAGGAGGAGGCCGAGGGCGGAGGCTCTGACGGCGGCTCCGGCTCCGGCGCGCTCACCATCGGCTCCCAGGCCTACTACTCCAACGAGATCATCGCCGAGCTGTGCGCCCAGGTCCTCGAGGCCGAGGGCTTCACCGTGGACCGGCAGTACCAGATCGGTCAGCGCGAGGTGTACCTGCCCGAGCTCGAGGCCGGCTCCCTGGACCTGCTGCCCGAGTACCTCGGCAACCTGCTCCAGCACTACGACTCCGAGGCCGCCTCCGCGAGCCCCGAGGAGATCCACGGCGCGCTCGGCGAGGTCCTCCCCGCAGGGCTGCGGGTCCTCGCCTTCGCCGAGGCCTCCGACCAGGACTCCTACACCACCACCTCCGAGTTCGCCTCGACCCACTCGCTCACCGCGATCGGGGACCTGGCCGGGGTCGACGAGGACCTGAGGATCGCCGCGAACAGCGAGTTCGATGTGCGCCCCTACGGTCCCGAGGGGGCGAAGGAGGTCTACGACGTGGACGTGACCGTGGTGCCCGTCGAGGACTCCGGCGGCCCGCTCACGGTGCAGTCCCTCCTCGACGGCGATGTGCAGCTCGCGGACATCTACACCGCCGACCCCGCCATCGCCGAGAACGACCTGGTCGTCCTCGCGGACCCGGAGTCGATGATCCTCCCGCAGAACGTGGTGCCGGTGGTCTCCGAGAAGGTCGATGAGACCGCGGCGACGGCGATCGAGGGCGTGATCGCCCAGCTCAGCGCCGACGACCTGGTGGAACTGAACCGGCAGAGCGTCGTGGACCAGGCCAGCAGCGCGGACATCGCCTCCGGCTGGCTCACGGAGAAGGGCCTGCTCTGATGCGCGTCGTCGTCACCGGCGCGACCGGGAAGATCGGCGGACAGGTCGCACGACTGCTGGCGGCGGCACCGGAGGTGGAGCTGCGGATGGTGGGGCGCAGCCTGCACCGGGCTCCACAGCTCGAGGGGGTCGAGGCGGTGCGGGCCGAGTTCGGCGACGAACAGGCCTGCCGCGAGGCCTTCGACGATGCCGATGCCCTGCTGCTGGTCTCCGCCGGCGAGGCCGCCGACCGGCTCGACCAGCACCGCACCGCGATCTCTGCGGCGGCTCGGGCGGGCGTGGGGCACGTCGTCTACACCTCCTTCCTCGGCGCCGGGCCCGACGCCGCCTTCACCCTTGCCCGTGACCACGGTGCCACCGAACAGATGCTCCGGGCCTCGGGGATCGCCTGGACGTTCCTGCGGAACAGCTTCTACGCCGACGTGCTGCTCGACTTCGCGGGCGAGGAGAGGGTGATCCGCGGCCCCGGTGGCACCGGCCGCTGCGCCTTCGTGGCCCGGCGCGATGTGGCCGAGGTGGCCGCGCGGATCCTGCGCGAACCAGCGCCCTGGGCGGGCCGGGCCCTGGATCTGACCGGCCCGGTCGCAGTCACCCTCGCGGAGGCAGTGCTGCTGATGACCCGCGCCCGCGGCGAGGAGTACGAGTTCGTCGACGAGACCCTCGCCGAGGCACGTGCCTCCCGCGCCCCCTACGGAGCCCCGGACTGGCAGATCGACGCCTGGCTCAGCACCTACACCGCGATCGCCTCCGGAGAGCTCGACGTGCTCAGCGACGAGGTCGAACAGGTGCTGGGTCGGACGCCCTCGGCCATCGAGGAGACCGTCGCCGACCCGCTGTGACCAGCGATGGTGACCAGATGGTCGAACTGCGGATGACATCTCGAGGCAGTCGCGGCAGGGTGGGAGCCATGAACAGCAACCAGACCCACCTGACCGTCACCCGCATCGTCGACGTCCCCGCGAAGGACCTGTTCGACCTGCTCACGTTGCCGGCTCGGCACCACGAGTTCGACGGCTCCGGCACGGTGCGCAACTCCGACGACACCGAGCGCATCGACAAGCCCGGCGAGAAGTTCGTGATGAACATGCACCGCGAGGCCATGGGCGGCGACTACCGCACCCACAACTTCGTCACCGCCTACGAAGAGAACAAGATGATCGGCTGGCAGCCGGCCCCGGAGGCGGAGGACGGCACCGCGCCGACCGAGCCGCTGGGCTGGGAGTGGCTCTACGAGCTGAAGCCCCGGGGCGCTGACTCCACCGAGGTGGCCCTGACTTACGACTGGTCCAAGGTCACCGACCAGAAGCTGCTGAAGAACGTCGGCTTCCCGGCGATCCCGCAGGAGGACCTCGAGCAGTCCCTGAACCTGCTCGCTGCCGCGGTCACGAACCCCTGATCGACCTAGTGCAACTTGGGGGTTGCACTTGCGCGGAGCGTCGTGTCAGGCTGGGGCCGTCGACCGCAGCGGTCGACGGCAGCCCACGAACGTGCGAGGAGAACGCCATGGCCGAGGATCGCGCCACGCTCACCACCGAGGACGTGCCCGACGAGATCGCCCGCAGCATCCATATCGATGCCACCGCCGAGGCCGTCTTCGAGGTGATCAGCGAACCGGGCTGGTTCATCAACGACGGCGAGTACCGCGAGCACGAGATAACGGTCGCCGGCGCGACGGCGACCGTCGTCGATCCCGTCCACGGAGAGTTCTCGATCGGCACCGTCGAACTCGATCCGCCGCACCGGGCGGTGTTCCGCTGGCTCGGAGGGGTCGCCGGAGCGCTGGAGGAGCTCCCGACCACCACGATCGAGTTCACCATCACGCCCGACGGCAGCGGGGTCGAGCTCTCGGTGCGCGAGACGGGCTTCGCCGGGGTCAGCACCGACGCCGCTGTGCGCCGCGCCCGGTACGAGGACAACACCCAGGGCTGGACCGAGGAGCTCGAGGTCGCCCGGACCCGCTCCGAGGCGGCGTGAACGAGCGTCCTCCGACGGAGCTGCTGCTCGGCGAGGGCGCCGACGAGACCTTCGCCGCCCTCGCCGATCGCACGCGTCGACAGATCCTGGTGCGTCTGGCCGAGAGGCCGGACGACGCCGGTGCCATCGCGCGCGACCTGGAGGTGAGCCGCCAGGCGGTGGCCAAGCACCTGCGCGTGCTCGAGGAGGCCGGCTTCGTCCGTGCGGCCAAGCAGTCGCGGCGACGGGTCCACCACGTCGATGCCGCCAGGGTCCGGGAGATCTCGGACCTGCTCGGCGTCGTGGCGCACGGCTGGGATCGGCGACTCGCCGGGATCCGGGCGGAGGTGGAGCAGCGCGCGGCCGCGTCCGACCGGCCTCATGGAGACTCGCCCCACCGCGCGAAGTCTGTCAGGATCTTCCCAGACGGCGACGACGCCGGAATCCGACCTTGAGGAGCGCAGTCATGGCTGACGACCCCGTTCTCCCGACCGGTGAGAAGGTCCCCGACGAGATCGTGCGCAGCGCGCTGATCCACGCCAACGCCGAGAAGCTGTTCGCGATCATCAGCGAGCCGGGCTGGTTCATCAACGACGGGGAGTACCGCGAGCACACGATCACCCGGGACGGACCGGTCACCCAGGTGGTCGACCCGGTGCACGGCACCTTCCAGCTCGCGATCGAGGCCCGTGAGCCGCCGAACCGGGTCAGGTTCCGCTGGCTGGGCGGCGGCCTCGGCGAGATCTCCGATGCTCCGAACAACACCGTCGAGTTCGTCATCGACCCCGCCGGGACCGCGAAGCGCAATCTGGTGCGGCTCACCGTGCGCGAGCGCGGCTTCGCGAAGCTGGGGCTCGACGAATCCCTGCGCCGACGCAACTACGAGGAGAACTTCCGCGGCTGGGAGCAGCAGCTCGCAGTGGCACGGGAGCTCGCCGAAGGCGGACCGCGGGAGGCCGACGAGCAGTCCGCCGGCGCCGAGGCCAAGGGCTGATCGCGGACACCGGCTGACGGGCGGGCGCTGGCGGACGGGCGGGCGCCGGGTCCCTCACCGCTGGCCGCCGCTGTGCAGGTGAGCGGGCTATCCTCGAGGGATGGGCAGGGTCACCGAAGCGACACGGATCCGCACCGTCCGGGTGCGTGAGGGCAGGCTGTACGCGGGCCGCAAGGGCGACCGCGTCGCGGTCGAGGAACCGCTGGACATCCGCCTGAACGGGCAGCAGCTCTCGCTGACCATGCGCACCCCCGGCCACGACGTCGAGCTCATCCACGGCTTCCTGCACGGCGAAGGCCTGATCGCCCATCGCACGGACATCAGTGAGGCACGCTACTGCGACGGAGCAGTGGTCGACGACGGCACCGGCGTCGCCCAGAACACCTACAACGTCATGGACTTCACCACTGCCCGCCCGCAGCTGCTGCCCCTGGTGAGCAGGAACTTCTCCGCCGGCTCGGCCTGCGGGGTGTGCGGCGCCGAGAGCATCGACGCGGTGCGGCGGAAGTCCCGCCACTTGCTGGAGAGCGACTGGCGGATCGATCCCCGCGTCGTCCTTGCGGCCGCGCGCGGCCTCGGTGAGAAGCAGGCGGTGTTCGCCCGCACCGGGGGCGTGCACGCCGCGGCGCTCGTGGACCTCTCCGGGAACCTGCTGGTGGTGCGCGAGGACGTGGGCCGGCACAACGCGGTCGACAAGGTGATCGGCTGGGCCCTGCTCGAGGACCGGCTCCCGCTGCGCGACTGCTTCCTGCTGGTCTCCTCCCGAGCCAGCTTCGAGATCGCCCAGAAGGCCTGCATGGCCGGGATCCCCCTGCTGGCCTGCGTCTCCGCGGCGAGCTCCCTGGCGATCGAGACGGCCGAGGAGTTCGGACAGACCCTGCTCGGCTTCACCCGCGCGGGTGAGGACGGTGAGGGGCGGATGAACGTCTACACCCACCCCGAACGGCTGGACCTGGCGGCGGCGGAGGGCTGAGGTCACCGGGCCCGGGTGGTGCTGCGCGAGCCCGCCCGCGAATTGCGGCGTGGATTGCCAGGATCCGTTCCAGATCCGGCGCCGAAACGGTTCAGAACCCGACAATCCCGTGCAGTGAGCGCCGATGGTCGGAGGGATGCCGGGAACCGTTCCTCCACAGGACGCTCTCGTCCACCGGGGCCCGAGACGCGGGCCGCGGTTCCCTGCGCGCGCCTACCGTCGGCTCATGGCTCGAGATCTCACGCGTTTCCACGGCGCACTGCTCCACCGCTCGGAGTGGCTCAGCCGCGGTCTGCACCCGAGGGATCTCGCCTCGGGCCGGTTCACCACCGTCTTCCCCGGATACCTGACGCTCACCGCTCATCCGGCATCGTTCCATGGGATGGCATGGGTCCTGCAGAACTCGGTGCGCCCGGGATGCGTGCTCAGCCACACGACGGCCGCTCTGCTGTGGGGCATACCCCTTCCGTGGAGGCTCGAGGGCGGCGTGGGGATGCTCCGGCAGCCGGAGTTCGTGGGCGACGCCGAGGCCCCGCTCATCCCGTCCGTGCGGCCGGGCCTCACGCTCGGTGGCGAGGTGTCGCTGCCGCTGCTCCACTGCCGGGTCCACCCGGGGGCGAGCTCGGGCGTCGGGCGAGGGGTCCTCGTGCACAGACATCGAGGAGGAGCCACCGCGCGACGGGGCAGGCTCGTCGTCTCCTCGCAGGCGGAGACGCTGCGGGAGCTGGCGACGTTGCTGCCTCTCTGGGACGTGGTCGCCGCTGTCGAGGCCGTGATCGGGCCGGACGCCGTCCATCCCGGAGAGACTCTCGAGTCCCTGCGGGCGGAGGTGGAAGCCCGTCGAGGTGCGGCCGGGACACCGTGCATCCGGAGAGCGCTCGAGCTGGCGCGGGAGGGAGTGCGCTCGCCGGGCGAGTCCGTGATGCGCCTGATGCTCAGGGCCGCCGGCTTCCCGGAGCCGGTACCGAACCTCCCGGTGGAGGACCCCCGCACGGGAAAGGTCCGGTACATCGATCTGGCCTGGACTCCCATCAGGTTCGGGCTCGAGTACGACGGGGACGGCCACCGTACGACGAAGGAGAAGTGGCGCGAGGACGAGACCCGTCGGGACGAGCTCGCCTCGCAGGGCTGGACCCTGGCGCGGTCGAACGGAGACGACCTGCGCCGACCCCTGCGGATGCTCCTGCGACTGCAGCGATCGGTGGGGGAGCGCGGCCTCCAGGTCCCGGCCGAGCGGCGCGTGCGCCGCACGGCGCGGCGGCTCGCTGCGGACCAGCCCTCACTCCGCCTGGACGGCCAGCGAACCTGAGCGGGCGTGCTTCGGCACCGGAGGTGCGGCGTCGGGGGCATTGAGGGAAGGCCGTCACCGCACCGGGCGCGACCACCGGGCGGGTACCCTGCGACGGTGAGCACTGCGGAGATCACCGACTTCTGGTCCAATGTCCGCCGCCAGGCCCCGGATCTGCCGGCCGCGGTCCCCGAGGCCTGGGCGTTCGGGGCCAGCCCGGCGCATGCCGACGAGCTTCTCGCCCTGGTGCTCGCGGGCACCAAGACGGCGACCGCGTCATCCCTCGGCGACTACGAGCAGGACGCCGAGCCGCTCCCCGCCGCCGGTGATCTCTCGATCATCCTCGATGGCGCGGGCCGCCCACGGGCCGTGCTCGAGGTGACCTCGATCCAGATCGTGCCCTTCGACCTGGTCGGGGACGACCATGCACGCGCGGAGGGCGAGGACGACAGGACCCTCCGGTCCTGGCGGCGCATCCATGAGCTGTTCTGGCGTGAGCACTCCGCCCGGGGTTTCGCACCGGACATGCCGGTGGTCTGCGAGAACTTCCGGGTCGTGTTCCCTGCGGTGCACCGGAACAGCTGAGGCCCCGCGACAAGCGGGCTGCGCAGGCCGCGCGCGCACTCCACAGAAGGGCTGCCCCGGGCGATGCGCGCCCCGGACGGCAGGAATTGCCAGAATCTGTTCCAGATCCGGCGGCGAAACGGTTCAGAACCTGACAATCCCTGACGATCCCGGTGCGGTGCGGTGCGGTGCGGTGCG
>JAKDUN010000053.1 GCA_030457675.1 Brachybacterium sp.
CCCGGACCGCGGGATCACGGGCGACGTGGACACCCAGGGGGACATCCCCGACCTGTCCTTCCTCTCCGGGGCCCGGGAGGACCACCTCGCGGTCGCGATCTGCGACGTCGACGGGGAGATCACCGGTGCCGGCAGCGACCATGAGTTCCCGATGCAGTCGATCTCGAAGGCCTTCGCCTACGGGGCCGCGATCGACCTGCATGGCATGGACTATGTGGACACCGTCGTGGACGAGGAACCCTCGGGGGAGGAGTTCAACGCCCTCAGCCTCGACTCGGTCACCAAGAAGCCGAAGAACCCCCTGGTCAACATCGGTGCGATCCGCACTCATGCGATGCTCGGCTCCACCAAGGACGAGCGCACGCAGCGTCTGCGCGCGGTGCTCGACGCCGCCGCCGGCAGGTCTCTGGAAACCCATCAGGGGACCTGGGAGGAGGAGCTCAAGAGCGCCGACCGCAACCTGGCCCTGGCCTACATGCTCCGCGCCGCCGGCTCCATGACGGAGGACGCCACCGACGTGGTCGGCGGTTACATCGAGGGCTGCGCGGTGCTCACCTCCGTCACCGACCTCGCCGTGATGGCCGCGACCCTCGCCTCCGGCGGCACCAATCCGCTCACCGGCGAGAAGGTGTTCTCCCGGGTCGCCGCCCGCCAGGTGCTCTCGGTGATGCTCACCTGCGGCATGTACGACAACGCCGGCGACTGGGTCAGCGACGTGGGCCTGCCCGCGAAGTCCGGAGTGGGCGGCGGGATCATCGCCGCCCTGCCCTCCCGTTTCGGTGTCGCGAGCTATGCCCCGCAGCTGGACCTGCACGGCAACTCGGTGCGAGGCACCCTCTTCTTCGAACGCCTCAGCACCGACTACGCGCTCCACATGCTCGACGGCGTCGAGCCGCGGGACCTCGAGGAATGCGCGCAGGAGCTGATGGAGGTCGGCACGCATCCGTGAGCGCCGCCAGGCGGCTCGGCCCGACGGCCGGCTCCGCGAGCTCCGCACACTCCGCGAGCTCCGCACACTCCGCTGACACGGATGTGCCCTGAGGACCGATCGCGCCGGGGCACATGGGTCCGTAGGGCACGATCGCCGCGGCTTCGTCGCAGCTTCGTCGCAGCTTCGCCGGGGAATGCCCCGCGGACGCGGCGTGGACGCCACGCACAGAGTCCGCGGTGCGGGTGCGCCGGAGCGGGCGGACAGATCGGTAGACTTCCCGCCATGAGTTCCACCTCGAGCAACGACCTGGTCCGCCGCCCCTTCGAGGGCCTGCCCAATGAGCAGGACCTGGTGGCGATGCGCCAGCTGATCCCGGCGGCGACCATGGCCGCGAAGACCACCGCCGAGTACGGCTCCCTCGATGTCGAGATCGCGACGATCCTGCCGATGGCCTGGCCCGCTGTGCGCCGCACCGACGGCTCCGTCACCGTCGGCATCCAGGCCGGCTATCCCGGAGGGGACCTCTCCCGCGGGATCGGCCAGGCGATCAAGCTCGCCGCCGCCCTCGAGCCCGGCAACCCGATCACCACCGTGACCCTCGACGACGAGGCCCCGCGTCTGCAGGACATCCTCGACCTCGACGGCGCCTTCGAGATCCAGGTGCAGGAAACCTTCGAGTTCTGGCTCGATCCCAGTGCCGAGCGCACCGGCGAGATCGAGCAGGCGATCACCCAGGCCAACGACTCGATCATGCCCACCCGCGCCGTGCAGGGGCTGCCCCACGGCTACTGGGTCGACGCCGGCGCCAAGGAGCACCTGCGCTGGGTGCTGGATGCCGACGAGGAGAAGGTGATCGACGCGGTCACCCGCCTCCACGCCCGCCGCGAGTCCGCCATCGGCGAGGGCACCAAGTACGTCGGCTCCTTCCGCGCCGAGGGTCTGACCATCCCGGTGTGGGACCTCCCCAAGGGATGCGGTGCCGAAGGCGTCGAGGCCGAGGCAGAGGCCTTCCGGACCCGCTTCGAGGAGGCGCTGGCCGTGACCGAGCCGCTGACCACCCTGGAGCGACGGGCCCGCGGCGGCATCGTGGCACGGCAGGTGACGCTGCGATGAGCGCCGCGGGGCCGCTGACGGCGCACCGTCCCGAGCGCGTGGCCGTCGTGATCCCTGCCAAGAACGAGGCGGAGCGGATCGAGGCGACCATCGAGTCCGCGCGCCAGATCACGGGGGTGGACCTGGTGGTCGTCATCGACGACGGCTCCACCGACGCCACCTCCGCGGTCGCCATGGGGGCCGGTGCCCTGGTGGTGCGGCACAAGTCCAACCGCGGCAAGGCGGCGGCGATGGCCACCGGCGCGCAGCTGGTCGCGATCCGCGAGGGCGCCGAGCGGGCCGACGGCGGGGACGACTTCTCCGAGGAGCTGCATTCCGAGCCGCGGGCGCCGGGACACACCGGTCCGCTGCCGGTGATCGACCCCTCGGACACCGTGCCCCGCGCCCTGCTGTTCCTCGACGCCGATATGGCCGACTCCGCCGAGGCCGCGCAGCCGCTGGTCGACGCCGTGCTCGGCGAGGGCGTGGACATGGCGATCGCCCTGCTGCCCCCGCAGGCCGGCGCGGGCGGGATGGGCGTCGTGGTGCGCACCGCCCGCCGCGGCATCCAGCGCACCACCGGGTGGGAGCCGAGCCAGCCGCTGTCCGGCACCCGCTGCATCACTCGCGAGACCTGGGAGGCCTGCCTCCCGCTCGCCCCCGGATGGGGTGTGGAGACCTCGCTGAGCATCGACGCGCTCACCGCAGGGTTCTGGGTCAAGGAGATCCCGGCGCAGCTCCGCCACCGCGCCACCGGCAAGGACCTGCGCGGCCAGCTGCACCGTGCCGCCCAGCTGCGCGATGTGGTCCGGGCACTGGCCCGCAAGCGCCACCTGGCCCGGGACCTCGTGGAGGGGGAGCTCGAGGATCCGGAGCTCAGCGAGGCCGAGCGCTCCTCCCTCGAGGAGCCGGAGGAGCGCCCGCTGCCCGGTCGGCAGCGGGACCATGACGAGGAGAAGACCTGGACCGTCGTCCCCGAGAAGGATCTCGAGGCCGCAGCCGATCGCGCCGAGGACCGTCGGGCCACCCTCGTGGATCTCCCCGTGGACGGTGAGTTCTCCGATGACCAGACGCGGGCGCTGGGCGATGTGGACGTCGCCGAGCTCGACAGGCTCCTGCGCGACCTGCCTGTGGAGGGCGGCTTCGCTCCCGACGACATCGTCTTCCTCGCCGGGACGGACCTCGAGACGCTCGCCGTCCGGCTCCACGACGCCCCCGTCACCTCCCGCTTCGCCCCGGAGCACGCGGTGATCATCGCCTCCCACCTCGAGACGGACGAGCCCACGATCCCGGAGGCTCTGCCCACGCCGCTGTCCCCGGAGGAGTACACCTCGCTGGTGGTGCACGCCGCAGTGGAGGCAGAGAACGAGACGGAGAACGACGCAGAGAACGACGCAGAGAAGGACGCAGAGAAGGACGCAGAGAAGACGGAGCGGTGAGGGCCTGAGGCCGCAGCTCAGCCCCGGGAGACGTCGGGGAGCCGGGCGCCGGCGATCACGCCGATGAGCCCCATGGCCGCCAGGAGCAGCAGCGCCCAGGCGATCTGGACGATCGCGAGCAGCGAGCTGATCGCGCCGACCAGCAGCAGGATGATCCCCATGGCGGAGTTCGAGACCGCCACGTAGGTGGTGCGCAGGTCGCCCTCGGCCATGTCGACGACGTAGGTCTTGCGCCCGACGCGCACACCGGTGTGCGTGAGCGTGAGCGCGAAGTACACGCCGATGAACAGCAGCTCGCCGGCACGGCCGTCGCCGTCGAACCCCGGGAGCGCGACGACGACCACGGTGGCGATGATGAGCGCCGAGGCGACGCCGGCACCGATGGACATCAGCCGTCCGCTCGACCGGTCCGCGAGGCGGCCGAAGAGGCGGCCCCCGATCAGTGCCGCGAGGCCCGAGGCGACGAGGAAGCCCCCGAGGCCGGCCAGGCTGCCTGCCCCGGACCGGAGGGACAGCGCCACGACGAACGGAGGGCTCAGCGAGGAGACCAGCAGCAAGCTGCGCACGAGGACGAAATGCCGGAACGCCGCGTCCTGTCGCAGCAACGTCACAGCCTCGGTGAACCAGGTGCCGGCCGTGCGGGAGGTCTCCTGCTCCGGGCCGGGCTCGGGGACCTCCGCGGCGGGCTCGCGGACGCTGGAATAGACGATGGCGACGGCGACCCACAGCACGGCCCCCGCCGCGAGCAGCCAGGCGAGCTGACCGGAGGCGAGGTCCTGCCCGCCCAGCAGGCGGATCGCGAGCCCGAGGGTGATCGCCACGAACCCCGCCGCAGTGGTGGACAGGCCGTTGATCTGCCCGCGCTCACCCTTCGGGATCGTCCGGCCCTGCACGTCCTTCGACGAGATCGAGCACAGGCAGCGGCCGAGCGCGAACACGGCCAGGGCGGCCACGATGACGAGTCCGGCGGCGAGCCCCGCGCCCAGGGCGGCGGTGGCGGCCATCACCGCGACGGCTCCGGCCTGCACGAGCGCCCCGGTGACGAAGACCCACCGGCGATGGCGCACCCGCAGGATCAGCGGGGTGAGCACCGCCTGGGGCAGCATCGACCCGGATTCGCGGATCGGCACCAGCACGCCGGTGAGCGCCGGGGGCACGCCGAGAGCGGCGAACAGCCAGGGCAGCACGGTCGAGGCGTTGACCGTCTGATCTCCCGAGGACTGCAGAGCGCCCGCCAGCACCAGACGCAGCCCGTTGGGCGCGATATGGCGACGCACGTCCGCAGGCATCTCCTGCTCGGCGTCGGGGCTGCGCGTCATCAGCGCGCTGTAGAGCCGGTCGGAGGTGCTCACCACCGCACGCCCGGTCGGGGGTCAGCGGTGAAGTCGGCCATGACCGCACACTAGCGGCAAGGCCGGCCGGCGCTCCAGCAAGGGAAGGCTGGGCTCACCCCGCCCTGGGGCCCTGGCGGCGACGTGGCGGGTCGAGGCACACTGGCCGATATGAAGTTCTTCTCCGACCCGGTGCTCGAGGCGATGGCGACCCGGCGCTCGGTCTCGAAGGTCGGGCCCGGGACACCGAGCGATGCGGAGCTGGCCGAGCTTCTCGCGGCGGTCACCTCCGTAGCCGATCACAAGGCGCTGCGTCCCTGGCGGCTCCTCCTGCTGCGTGGCGAGGACCGCAGAGCTCTGGGCGACGCACTGGATGCGGCCGGGGGCGTGGTGCGCGAGCCCGGGGAGCACAACCCGAAGCCCTTCCGCGCCGAACTCCTCATCGCGATCGTCGCGAGCCCGACGGAGCACCCGAAGGTGCCGCGCTGGGAGCAGCTCGCGGTGGCCGCGGGCGCGGGGCATCTGCTCGAACTGGCGCTGTGGCAGGCGGGGTGGGGCGTCATGTGGCGCACCGGCGTGCTGGCCGACAGCGACGAGGTCCGCGCCGCCCACGGGCTCGCCGAGACGGAGCAGCTGATGGGCTGGTTGTACGTCGGCAGCATCGACGAGTCCTTCCGCCGCCGGTTGCAGACGTCCCGCCGCCCCGCCCTGGACCCGCACCAGTTCCTGGGCCGGATGCCGCGGTAGACGACGCGGGAACCCTCAGTCCGTCGGAGCGCGGGGCGCGGAATCGGGAGAGGGGCCGGGCTCGGCCGGCGCGGGCAGCACCGCCGGCAGGTGGCACAGCCAGATCCCGAGCATCGCGGCGATCAGCACCGGCCCGGTGTCGTTGACCGCGTAGCCGATCCACGCCCCGGCCACCAGCGCCACCCGCACCGAGTAGGAGGCGGGATGCTCGGCATCCAGTGCCGCCAGCCGCCGCCAGCGGAGTCGGCCCGGCATCAGGATCGCGCTCGAGGCGAGGACCGCGCACAGCATGACCACCGCGAGCGCGGGATATCCCGTGGTCATCGCGACGTTCTGGGCGAGCTTGCGGATGACCACGTCGAGCAGCTCACCACTGAGCAGCTCGTCGATGAAGCGCCCCAGATGCGTGCGCTCCTCGGCCGGCCGCAGCCAGTCCAGGAACGAGATCCCCAGCACCGCGACGGCGCCACCGACCCCGAGGGCGAGCACGTGCCACAGTCGCGGCCGGATCCCGGAGACCAGCAGCGCCAGCAGGCCGAAGGCCGGGATCGTGGCCAGCATCGACCCGAAGTCCGCACCCATCGACGGGGCCACGCACACGATCGCGACCAGAGCGCCGACGACCACCGTCCACACCGTCCGCGCACGGGGCGTGCGCACCACCGCGAACAGGCACAGCAGCGCCATCAGCGCGGCCGCCAGCACCATCCCGAACAGGTGGTTCGACAGCCCGTAGAAGCGCCCGCCGGAGATCGGCTGCGCCCCCAGCGGCGAGGACAGCTGGAACCGGGATCCGGTCGCCGATTCGCCCAGGATCAGCAGCGCGACCAGCGCCGCAGAGACACCCGCCGGGCCCAGCCGGTGACCCCGCCAGGGACCGGCCAGCACCAGCACCGACAGCAGCGCGCAGCCGGTCCAGATCACGCCGGTCAGAGCGAGCGTCGGGTGCTCCGCCCGCCACCAGGGCACGAGCGAGGCGAACATCCCCACCGGCAGTGCCAGCGGCGCGATCGTCGCGAGCGCACGGCCGACGGCAGCGAGTCGCGGGCGTCTGGCCAGTGGTGGGACCAGCAGGATCACGATCCCGATCACCCCGAGCACGAACCAGGACCCGAGCGCCGGGATGGTCGCCGCATCGACCTGGGCCGCGGCCTGCGAGCGGTCCAGCGCCAGCTGCTGAGGATCCGCGTGGTCGGTGCCGCGCAGCGGCTGGCCGGGGATCAGCCCGTCGGCGCTCGCTGTGTGAGAGGCGAGGATCGTGGGCAGCACGTCGGTGAGCACCACCACCCCGGTCTGCTTGGTGGCGCCGCTGGTGAGGGCCTGGCCGGGGAAGGCTGTGTCGAGAGCGACCTGCAGCCCGGCCGTGCGCGAGGCGACCGCGCCGGGATGCTCGACGGACTCCGGATGCTCGGGATCGGTGGCCGCGACGGAGACCAGCAGGGTGCGGGGGAGGTCCGCGGCATCGCAGCCGCCGAGCTCGTCGAGGGTCGCGCCGACGGTCGCGTCGAGGGAGCTCAGCGCCTGCTCGCGGGCGGCGCCGTCGGCCCGGGGGACGGACGCGGCGGTGACCTGGACGAGGTCTCCTGCCTCGAGTGCGTCGGCGATCTCGGGGTAGGTCGATTCGGAGGGCGAGCCCGGTCCGTCGAGCTCGAACGTGCTCACCTCCGCGTCGACCTGCTCCCACTGGTCCGTGGCCGGGGTGGGAATGCCGCTGGTGCGCGGTGCCTCCTCCGCCAAGCCTCGATACCCGGTATGCAGCGTCTCCAGGCCCTGCCGCTTCGTGGAGACGACGCTGGTCGAGGTCGTGTTCATGGCCCCGGCCCCGGAACGATCCGCGAGGCACTGGAGGTGCGGAGTGGTCTCGGGGTCGATGTCCTCCCAGGTGAGCCCTGCGGTCACGACCACCAGGCGCACGGGATCGTCGGGATCGTCGGCGGAGGCGAAGGGGGTCGCCACCAGCATGAGTGCGCCCAGCAGCAGCACTGCGAGCAGCGCGCGGCGGGCAAGGGCGAACAGATCCTGGAGCACGCCCCGATGCTACGGGGAGTCGCGGGTGCGGTCCGCGCCCTGCGCAGGTCCTCCACCTGTCCTGCACCGGACCCCGCTCCGCGTGCCCTCCTTGTGCCCCCTCCTTGTGTCAGAGACTTGACACATCGGACGCTCGGGGTCATTGTGTCACCTGTCCGATACAAGTCTCGCCGTGGAGGTCTCCCGTGTTCGGTGCGCTCGCCCCGTTGCTCGTCCTGTTGTTCATCGCGCCGGTCCTCCTGCTGGTGGGCGTCCTCATCGCCGCGGGCGTTCTCGGTACCTACCGCACGGGCCTCCACCGCGGCGCCCTCTTCGCCCGGTGGGTGGGCTTCCTCCTCGGGATCCTCGTCGTCGGGCTGCTGGTCGGTGCGGGGGCGAACGGTGTGCCCGGCTCCGGCCCTCTCGCCTTCGGGGCCCTCGCGGCGCTCGGACCGGCCGCCGGCGGCCTCGTGCTGGTGCTCGCGATCGCGGCGGGGGAGCTCACCCTGCCTGCGCCGACCACCACCGTGCGCCGGGCCTCGCTGCGGCGCCGCACCCTCGGCGATCTGGTCCCGCGCGCGGCCCTTGTGCTCGACGCTGTCGCTCTGGGAGCGTTCGCGCTGGTCACAACCGTCTCCACGCTGCTCGCCACGTCCGGTCGGTTCTTCAGCACGATGCAGGACAGCGCCGACGGCAGCCGCCTGCGGTCCATCGCGAGCCCGTTCCCCGGCGCGCACTACACGGTGCCGATCTGGGCGAGCCTGCTGCTGCTCGTCGTGAGCGTCGTGCTCGTGCTGCGGCTGATCCTCCACCGTCGCCCGAGCGATGACCCGCAGGACATCCTGCTGCGCCGACGCTCCTCGACCTCGGTGCTCGGTGCCCTCGTCCTCTCCTGCGCGCTCACCCTTGTGCCCGTCGCCGGCCTGATGGCGATGCCTCTGGCGTCCGCCTCGGGTCCGTGGACGGGGTTCGCCCTCGTCGTCGCCGGCCTCGGCGTCCTCGTCGGAGGTCTCGCCCTGCTCGCCGGGCTCGTCATGGTGGTCTTCCCGGAGGTCATCGCCCGCAGGCCTGCTGCGGCCGACGGGCCCGCCCCGGAGCTCGTCGTCGAAGGACACGGCCCGGCGGCGGCGGGGGCGCGCCCATGAGCCATATCGTGGTCGACATGAACAACCCGACCCCGCCGTACGAACAGGTCCGCCGCGAGATCATCGAGCAGGTTCGCACCGGTGAGCTGACGCCGGGCGACAAGCTGCCCGCGATCCGTGTCCTGGCGGGCGACCTCGGCCTCGCCGCCGGCACCGTGGCCCGCGCCTACAAGCTTCTCGAGGAAGCACAGATCATCGTCACCCGGCGCGGCGCAGGGACGACCGTCGCCCCCGGTGCACCGATGGAGGCGCGCAAGCTCGCTTCCACCGTCCAGCGCGAGGCCGGCGGCCCGATCGACGCGGGACTGGTCTCCCTGTTCGCCGGCCCGGTCGCCGCCGCCCGCGCCCGCGGTGCCCGTGATGTGGAGATCCTCGCCTCGGTGCGCGCGGCGCTCGCCGGGGAGAGCGGCGAGCGAGCGTGAGGCCGGTGCGCTGTGCACGGCACGACGCCGCCGCGGCGGCACCATTCCGGGATCGCATCCTCGAGCTGTGGCCGAGCGTCTTCGGTCCCGTCGCGGATGAGCATCAATGGCGCACCCGGTTCTGGGAGCAGCACCGCGGTCGCGCGGACTTCCGCCTGATCACCGCCGAACGCGGGGACTCGCTGCTCGGCTTCGCCTGGGGGTACACCGGGGAACGAGGACAGTGGTGGGCGGACATGGTGCACGAGGCCATCGAGACCGACGCCGAGGACTGGGTGGGCGGCCACTTCGAAGTCGTGGAGCTCGCCGTCGACCCCGAGCATCGGGGCAGCGGGCTCGGAGGAGCGCTCCTCGACGCTCTGCTGGCCGATCTCGACCACGATCGCGCGCTGCTCCAGACGGACGCCGACCCGGATGGCGTCGGCCATCGCCTGTATCGCCGTCGAGGCTGGACCGTGCTCGGCGAGCTCTCACCGGGGAAGGTCATCATGGGAGCGCGACTGACGGCATGATCGACCTCGAGCGTCTCGGCCCCGAGCATGCCGACGCGATCCTCGCCGGCCAGGACACGGCGCTTGCCGCGGAGATAGTGGGGGAGCGGTGGAGCCGGGCTCATCTCGACTCCTTCCTCGCGCGCGCAGCGGGATGGCGGGCCGACGGGCCGATCCGGGAGTTCGCGGGGAGGGGCGGCGGAGCCCATGGCGGTGCCGGCGTCCTCCTCGGCGGCGGTGGGCTGAACCTCCTGGATCCGGGCCTCGAGCGCGGGGAGGCCGCGCTGACCTACTGGATCCTCGCCCCGCACCGGAGGAGGGGTCATGGTCGTGACCTCGTGAGCGCCCTGGTCGCACACGCTCGGGACGAGGCGCGGATCTCCCGACTCGTGCTGCGCATCGCGCCCACGAACGATGCCTCGTGCGCCCTCGCCCGGAGCCTCGGCGCACGGCGGACGGGCGAGCGCGAACGACATCCGGCGGACGCAGCGCGCGCCGTGGACCGCTGGATCCTCGATCTGCGCCGGCACCAGCAGCACCGCGAGCGCTGAGGCGCGCGATTCACCTACCCACCACGCTTTGACAATGCTGTCAAGGAGTGCCGGGAAATGTGGATTCGCTGTGCAGTGAATTGTGGATGGATTTGACCGTTCCTCCCCACTGCAAGTTATCCGCAAACTCATCCCCATCTGCAGGGATGCCTTGTTCCGGTGGGGTGTGCGAGATAAACTGAGAACCTCGAAAAGAGATGTTCTTCGAGATTTCCGTGATCGAACGCCGCCACGAGGAGGTGGAGACGATGACCATCACCCAGCCGCACCCTGCTGGCCGCTCCGGCGTCGCTCCGCCGCCCTCCCGAGTTCGTGCGCGCACTCCGCTGACTCCCGACTCCCTGGCGTCCCGCGGAAAGCTCGAGGCCGGCAGTGCCGACGCCGCCGCGATCACCCGGATGATGGAGGCTGAGCGTGAGGAGTCCCGGCGCCATGCCCGGCACCTGCTCGCCCTCGCCCCGTTCTGGATCGACCACGACGACCCGGATCTCTCGGACGACCGTGAGGAGCGGAGCGTCGCGATCGCCATCGCATTGCGCACCACCACCGCCCTGGCGTCTTTCCGGATCCGCGATGCGCATATCGCGGTCGCGGAGATGCCCCGGACCTTCGAGCGTCTGGCTTCCGGCGAGATGCCGACCCCATGGCATCAGAGGATGCTGAGGGCCGTCGGTGATCTCACGCCGTTCCAGCGCTCGCAGGCCGACGAATTCATCGCCGCCTGGGACCTCGCCTCCATTCCCGCCGATCGATTCCAGGATGAGCTGCGACAGCTGATCTCCTGGTTCGAGACCGAGGATCCGCGCCACTGCCCGGAGCATTCGCGCGACGTCGCCGTCGAGTCCAGCGGACGCGATGACGGCATCGCCTGCCTGCGCGTGACCGGCCCGATCCCCGAGATCCTCGCCCTCGCCCGCAGGATCGATGCCGCGGCGAAAGCGGTCCAGGCCGAGCAGCGCCATGCCCACGAGGACGGAGCCCCGATCCCCTTCGACCTCGATGGGGACGTCGCCCGCGACGGTGGCGCCATGACACTCGCGGCCCTGCGCTACGCGATCATCCACCGCACCCTGCTCGACACCGCCGGCGTCGAGGTGCCCGCGCCTCGTCACCGCATCAATGTGGTCGTTCCCGTGCTCACCATGATGGGCCTGGATGACACCCCCGCCACCTACGACGGCATGACCCCGCTGCCCGCAGCGATGGCCCGCAAGCTCGCCGAGTCCGAGCCCGTGTGGCATCGGGTCTTCACCCACGGGCTCACCGGAGAATTCCTCCCGCTCCCGGCTCAGCGCTACCGCCCCACCCCCGAGATGGTCGAGCACCTGCGACTGACCACTCCCCGCTGCGCCGTCCCCGGCTGTACGAAGGGGACCACCGATGACGCGGAGAACGACCACATCGAGGAGTTCGACCACGCGCACCCCGAGCGGGGCGGTCCCACCAGCATCGACAACCTCCATCGATTGCACTGGGGGCACCATGACCTCAAGACCGCGAAACGCGTGGACCCCGTCCGAGAACCCGACGGCTCCACCACCTGGACCGTCGGCTCCCCACCCCTGGTCACCACGAACGTCTCACCACGTACCGACCTCGCCACCCCACGCGTCGCCGCCGCCATGGTGGAGTCGTGGGAGCACTACGAATGGCTCTGTGCGATGGACGAGATGGAGCGCAACGGGGAGATCGACCGGATCTTCGCGGAGTGGGGACCCGTCGAGACCGCTGTCGAAGATGCACCCGTCGATGAGGGCGACGTCCGGCGAGCGTCGTGGGACATCGACCCGCCGTTCTGAGGCGTCCCTGCCGTCCGAGGACATCCGCGAAGGCACGCGCCGCTACTGGATAGGCGAGGGAGCTCGACCTCGCGCCTGAGCGCTACCCTTTCCCCATGCGGTACGGATTCCTCGGTCCCGAGACGACCTTCACCCATCAGGCACTCCTGCAGGCTCTCGCGGAGCTGCCCGAGGAGCTCGACACCACCGCGCCGCAGTTGGTGCCCTTCACCTCCGTCGCCACTGCCGCCGCGGACCTGTTGGCCGGTGACATCGATGCCCTCATGGCACCGATCGAGAACTCCGTCGAGGGCGGGGTCTCCGGAACGCTCGACGTGCTCGCCGCGACGGACTCCATCACCATCGTCGCCGAGCAGACCGTGCAGATCTCCTTCGTGCTCGCCGCCCAGGAGCGCACCGCGCTGGACCAGCTGACCAGCGTCTCCTCCCACCCGCACGCCCAGGCGCAGGTCCAGGGCTGGCTGCGGGAGCAGGTGTCCGGCGCGCACATCGCCGCCGCGTCCTCGACCGCGGCCGCCGCCCGCGACCTCGCCGCCGCCGAGGCGGAGGAGGCCCGCGGCCGGGCCGCCGTCTGCTCACCGCTGGCCGCCGAGCACTTCGGTCTCGCCGTCCTCGCCGAGGGCATCGAGGACTATGAGGGCGCGATCACCCGCTTCGTGCTGGTCACCCGCGAGGGCCGGATCCCCGCCCGCACCGGCGCGGACAAGACCACCCTCGTCCTCCAGCTGCCCCACAACCGCTCCGGCGCGCTGCTCGAGGCGCTCGAGATCCTCGGCTCCAACGGCGTGAACATGTCCCGCATCGAGTCCCGCCCCGTCGGTGACTTCCTGGGCCGATACTCCTTCTCCCTCGACATCGAGGGCCACATCGAGGACCGCCGCGTCGCCGCCGCGCTGCGGGCGCTGCACCGGCTGTGCCCGGTGGTGCACTACCTCGGCTCCTATCCGCGGGTCGACGGTCAGCGGATCGAGGTACGCGAGGACTTCGCCGACGACGCCTACGACGACGCGCACGCCTGGATCCAGCGGCTGAGCGGGATGATCACCCCGGCCGATCCGAGCACCGAGATCTGAAGGAGAGCCCCGTGGCATCGACGACCACCACCCCCGTCCACGGCAGCACCGCCGTCCGCGCGATCGACGAGCGGCTGATCATCCCCCTGCCCGAGGAGGCCAGTGCCGCACTGCCCTCCCGCGGTCAGGTGGCCGTCGACGCCGTGCTGAACGGCCACGAGCACACCACCGTCGTCGAGCCCGACGGACGCAAGGGCCACTGGCTGCGCGTCGATGACGCGCTGACCAACCGGCTGGACCTCGAGGACGGCACCGCCGTCGATTTCACGCTCACACCCACCAAGGCCTGGCCCGAGCCCGAGATCCCCGGCGACCTGCGTGCCGCCCTCGAGGACGCCGATGATCTGGACTCGACCTGGGCGTCGATCACTCCGATGGCGCGCTGGGAATGGGTGCGCTGGGTCGGCGCGACCCGGAACCCCGACACCCGCGCCCGCCGCGTCGAGGTCTTGATCGACAAGCTCCGGCACGGGAAGCGCCGCCCCTGCTGCTTCGACCTCGCCTCCTGCACCGACCCGGAGCTGGCCCGCAGCGGCAGGCTGAAGGACTGATCGCCGGGATCTGTGCCAGAACCGGCGTCAGAGGGCGACGTAAAGTGGCTCTTCGCGGTTCGTGGTGAATGACCCTGTTGTGGCGGGTGTTCACGCTACGGTTCTCGCGGCGCTGGCCAGCAGGATACGCATCCGGTAGTTCTCCGGGTTTCGGAATCCGCGGCCGGTGCGTTTGATGTTCTTGATGCCGGTGTTCGCGGCCTCGA
>JAKDUN010000410.1 GCA_030457675.1 Brachybacterium sp.
GGCCTCGGGGCCGATGAACACCCGTCCGGCTACCGCGCGGGGGGGGGGGATTTGGGCGCGCTCGGCGAGGAAGCCGTAGCCGGGGTGGACGGCGTGGGCACCGGTGGCGCGGGCGGCGGCGATGATCTCGGCGCCGTCGAGGTAGGAGCCGATGCGCACGGCCCGGTCGGCGGCGGCCACGTGAGCGGCGCCGGCGTCCTCGTCGGTGTGCACGGCGATGCCTCTCAGGCCGAGGTAGCCCAGGGTGCGCAGGATCCGCATCGCGATCTCGCCGCGATTGGCGATCAGGACAGTGTCGATCATCTGTGCCTCACATCCGGAAGACGCCGTGGCTGGGCTCGGCCAGCGGGGCGCGGGAGACGACGTCCAGGGCCAGGCCCAGCACAGTGCGGGTGTCGGCGGGGTCGATGACGCCGTCGTCCCAGAGCCGGGCGGTGGAGTAGTAGGGACTGCCCTGGGCCTCGTACTCCTCGATGATGGGACGCGTGAACTCGGCCTCGTCCGCCTCGCTCCAGCTGCCGCCGCCGGCCTCGATGCGGTCCCGTTTGACCGTGGCGAGCACGGCGGCGGCCTGGGCGCCGCCCATCACGGAGACGCGGGCGTTGGGCCACAGCCACAGGAAGCGCGGCGAGTAGGCGCGCCCGCACATGGAGTAGGTGCCGGCGCCGAAGGAGCCGCCGATGACGACGGTGAGCTTGGGGACCCGGGCGCAGGCGACGGCGGTGACCATCTTCGCGCCGTCCTTGGCGATGCCGCCGCGCTCGTACTCGGCCCCCACCATGAACCCGGCGATGTTCTGCAGGAACACCAGGGGGATCTCGCGCTGGTCGCACAGCTGCACGAAGTGGGCGCCCTTGAGCGCGGACTCGCTGAACAGCACCCCGTTGTTGGCGACGATGCCGACCCGGTGGCCGTGGATCCGGGCGAAGCCGGTGACCAGGGTGGTGCCGTAGGCGGGCTTGAACTCGGAGAACTCGCCGGCGTCGATGACCCGGGCGATCACCTCGTGCACGTCGTAGGGGGTGGAGAGGTCCGCCGGCACGGCGGCACCCATGGTCGAGGGGTCCGTCGCGGGCTCACGCGACTCCCCGCGCGGCAGCACCGGCTCGGGCGCGGGGAGGGTGTCGACGATGTCGCGGAGGATCGACAGGGCGTGCTCGTCATCCTCGGCGAGGTGGTCGGCCACGCCCGAGACCTCGGTGTGCATCGTCCCGCCGCCGAGGTCCTCGGCGCTGACCTCCTCGCCGGTGGCGGCCTTCACCAGCGGCGGCCCGCCCAGGAAGATCGTGCCCTGATCGCGCACGATCACCGTCTGGTCGCTCATCGCCGGCACATAGGCACCGCCCGCGGTGGAGGAGCCCATCACCGCGGAGATCTGCGCGATCCCGGCCGCGCTCATCCGGGCCTGGTGGAAGAAGATCCGGCCGAAGTGGTCGCGGTCGGGGAACACCTCGTCCTGCATCGGCAGGTAGGCGCCGCCGGAGTCCACGAGATACACGCAGGGCAGGCGGTTCTCCTGCGCGATCTCCTGGGCGCGCAGGTGCTTCTTCACCGTCAGCGGGAAGTAGGTGCCGCCCTTGACGGTGGCGTCGTTCGCCAGGACCAGGCAGTGCCGGCCCTGGATCATCCCGACCCCGGCGACCACCCCGGCGCCCGGGGCGGCCCCGTCGTACATCCCCTCTGCGGCCAGCGGCGCGATCTCCAGGAAGGGCGTGCCCGGATCGAGCAGCCGGTCGATCCGGTCGCGGGCCAGCAGCTTGCCACGGGCGCGATGCGTCGAGCGGGCGGAGGCGGAGCCGCCGTCGGCCGCGACGGACAAGCGCTGCCGCAGCTCGGTGACCAGGGCCTCCATCGATGCGGCGCGGTCGGTGGCGGCGCCGTCCGGGGAGACGGCGGTGCGCAGTACATCCATGGACTACCTCGTCAGCAGGATCGCGGGATCGGACAGGACGTCAGCGACGTCCATCAGGAACCGTGAGGCCTCTGCGCCGTCGAGCACCCGGTGGTCGAAGGAGAGCGTGAGCGTGACGACGGTGCGCAGGGCCACCTCTCCATGATGCTCCCAGGGCTGGGTGCGCAGGGCGCCGATCGCCAGAATGATGCTCTGGCCGGGGTTGAGGATCGGCACCCCGCCCTCGACGCCGAACACACCGACGTTGGTGACGGTCAGGGTGGAGCCGGTCAGCTCCTTCGGGGTGAGGGCGCCCTCGCGGGCCTTGCCGGCCATCTCGGCGATCTGCTCGGTGAGGCTCGCGCCGTCGAGGGTGTCCGCCCCGGGGAGGGTGGCGACCACGAGTCCGCGCTCGGTGGCGACGGCGATGCCGAGGCTGACCTGGTCGAACAGCTCGATCTCCCCGGCCTCGGCGTCGAAGTGGGCGTTGGCGGACGGAGTCCTCTCGGCGGCCGGCACGATCGCCCGGCACACCGCGGCGAGGAAGGACGACGTCCGTCCGTCCCGGTCGGTGCGGCGCAGTCGATCCAGGGTGTCGGTGACGTCGATGGTGGTGTGCACCGAGGCGTGCGGTGCCGTGA
>JAKDUN010000054.1 GCA_030457675.1 Brachybacterium sp.
GAGCCCACGCCCACTGCGGACCCCGAGACCGACCTGACCTCGGAGCCCGCGACGGCGCCAGCGCTCAGCCCCGACAGCGATGCGAACGCGCAGGACGGCGGCGAGGATGATGCGGATCCTTCCGCCTCGCCGGAGGAGCCGGTCGATGAGCCCTCGGACGACGAGCCCCCCGATGCGGAGACTCCTAGCGAGGAGACCACGCGCCCTGAGGAGCCCGTGACCTCCGAGGACCCGACAACTGCTCCGCCCACGGAGGATCCCAGCACCGAGCCCGATACCTCCCCTGACTCCGAGCCCACCACCGATCCGAAGCCCACGACGATGGAGCCCGAGGCTGAGTCCGAGGCGACAGAGCCGGAACCGGAGAGGACAGAGCCCGAGCCCGTCGACCCCCAGCCTGCAGAGCCCGAGCAGGCGGAGCCGGAACCGCAGCCGGAGACGACTTCCCCCGCTGCCGACACCGCTCCCGCTGATCCCACGTCCGCCCCGGAGGAGACCTCCACGGGCACGTCCACCGGCACTGACTCCGCAGAGAGCACCGAACCCTCCTCCGAGGAGAGCACCGAGGCCGGCGCCGCCACCGACGAAGGGCAGAACCTGCCTCCAGCCACCGCGACCAACACGGAGGGCGGACCGGTGGTGCGCCTGTTCGACGCCTTCACCGAGAACACCGACTCCACCGTCGGTCAGATGCGCCAGGTCCTCCTGGTCGTGCTGGGGATCGGCTTCCTCACCGCGGCGGGATTCGTCGGCGCCACCCTGCACAGCCGCCGCGGCCCCCGCTGAGCGCACCTCGCCGCGAGAAGCCGCGGGTCACCGCGGGTCATCGCTCGGTGAGCATCTCCTGTGCCCGCGCGATGATGCCCGGAACGCTCAGGCGCAGCTGGAGGATCGTCCGGTCGAAGGCGCCCTGCCCCTCGTACCAGGGGTCCTCGACCGCGATCTCCGTCGCCGGCATATCCGGCGTGATCCCCGGCTCGAAGCGCCGCCACATGCGGATCTCTGGTGGGGAGGTGCCCTCCGGGGCCTGCTCCGCCATCCGGCGCATGCGCTGGGCATGATCGGCCGTCATCGGCAGCACCAGGTCCCAGGCCAGCATCTCGGTGAGGTGGAGGGTGCGCGCCACGTGCTCGAAGGGCCGGGAGTAGCCGGCACGCTCGAGGGCGAGCTCGGTGCGATCGTCCATCGGCATCCCCTCCGCCTCCCAGCTGGTGCCGGCGGAGCCCACCTCGATGCTTCCCACCAGCCCCGCCTCCTCGACGGCGGCGCGCAGCATCACGGCGGCGGCCGGGGAACGACACACGTTGCCGGTGCAGACGGTCAGCAGGCGAAGGGGGTCCATGCCCCCATTGTGTCAACCTCCCAAGGGTGGGAGCGCCGAACCGCGCGGGAACGTACACTGGAGCCGACTGCATGCGGTGCCTGCGGCAACGCGGAAGCATGATCGCCCGGGTCTCATCGCCCGTGACCACGCAACGACGGCTCAGGAGGACACCCATGGCCGAAATCATCCGCGCCCACGACGACGACTGGTCGCTCGTGCGCGAGATCCGTCTCCGGTCCCTCAGCACGGATCCTGGCGCTTTCGGGCAGAGCTGGGAGAAGGAATCCACCTACGAGGACTCCGTCTGGGAGCAGCGCGTGCGGGACGCCGCCTGGTTCCTGGCCGTCGAGGAGGGGCAGCCGGTGGCTGTCGTCGCCGCGCGCCACGAGCAGGACTCCCCCACCAACGAGCGAGAGCTCCAGGCCATGTGGGTCACTCCGAACTCCCGCCACTCCGGAATCGCCGGCAAGCTCGCCGAAGCGGTCTTCACCTGGACCGGCGAGGACGGTGCCGACACGGTCACGCTGTACGTCGGCCCGAAGAACGAGGGCGCCCGCGCCCTCTACGAGGCTCTGGGCTTCTCCGACACGGGCGACCGCTGGGAGATCGTCGAGGGCGATCCCGACGGCGCCTGGCTGAAGATGTCCCGCGGCGTCTGAGACTCGGTGGGACTCTCCTCCGGACTCTCCTCCGCCCGCGGCGCCCTCCGTGCCGCCGCCTCGCGCTCGCACACCGACCGTCCTCACTGGGCGGCGCGGATCGAGGACGTCAAGAATGCCGTGGTGGGCGGCGCACTGCGCAGTCTTCACTGGGATCTGCGCCTGCAACCGTTCCACGGCTTCGGCTCGGGGGCCCAGGTCCGGGTGCTGGCGAAGGTGCTCTACGCCTCCCCCGGCACCCCCGCCGACTTCCACGACCAGCCGGTCCATGACATGCGCACCATGGCGGTGCGCGGCTGGCGGAACTTCGCCGGGCAGATCGCGCCGCACCGCACCGTGCATGTGCTCCTCGGGGACCAGCAGTTCACCGTCCGCGCCGACCGGTCAGGGATCGTCGACGCCCAGCTCGAGGTGGCTCTGCCCCCCGGGCACCACGTAGCGGTGCTGTGGACCGCTCCCGGCAATGAGGTGCGCGCAAATATCACCGTGGTCCCGGACGAGGCCGAGGTGGGCCTGGTCAGCGATATCGATGACACCGTGATGGTGACCTGGCTGCCGCGCCCCCTGCTCGCCTTCTGGAACGCCTTCGTCGTCCATCAGTCCTCGCGCCAGGTGGTGCCGGGGATGCCGATGCTCTACCAGCGCCTGGCGCGCGAGCATCCCGCGATGCCCGTCTTCTACCTCTCCACCGGGGCCTGGAACGTCTTCCCCGTGCTCGAGCGCTTCCTCTACCGCAACGGGTACCCCGACGGACCGCTGCTGCTGACCGACTGGGGACCCACCAACACCGGGTTCTTCCGCTCCGGTCCCGACCACAAGCACCGGGCCCTCGCCCAGCTCGCCGCGGAGTTCCCGACGATGCGCTGGATCCTGATCGGCGACGACGGCCAGCACGACCCCTCGATCTATGCGGAGTTCTCCCGCCGCCACCCGGACCAGGTCGACTCCGTGCTCATCCGCCAGCTCACCGAGCCCGAGCAGCTGCTCGCCCATGGCTCCCGACGACCGCGCGGGCGCTCCGCGCACCGCACCGGGAATCCGCTCCATCTCGAGGCGCCCGATGGGCACGGGCTGCTCTCCGAGCTCCAACGCACCGGGAGGATCCCCTCGTGACCGCTCACCAGACCCGCGGGATCCGGCGCGATTCGACCCCGCGGAGCACGGCACCGGGCGAATCCGCGTTCGTGCTGCGCACGGCGGCCGACGACGACGTGCCCGAGCTCGTCGACCTGGTACAGGCCGCATACCGCAGTGAGGGCGGATGGACCACCGAGGCGCATCTGGTGGACGGCCACCGCACCGATGCCGACGAGATCCGCGCCATGCTCGCCGATCCGCAGGTCACGCTGCTGGTGGCCGAGCTCGACGGCGACCTCGCCGGCTGCTGCTACACGCACCGCGAGCCCGCGGAAGAGGCCGGGCCCTCCCGAGCGGAGCTCGGCCTGTTCGCCGTGCATCCCGCGATGCAGTCCCGCGGCCTCGGCGGTCGGCTGCTCGAGGCGCAGGCCGAGCTGCTGCGGAGGGCCGGCACGGAGGTGCTGGTGATCCGGGTGCTGCAGGGCAGGCCGGAGCTGCAGGACTGGTACCGGCGCCAGGGCTTCGCCGCCGTCGGCCGGGCGGTGCCCTTCGCGGGAAATCCGGACTGGCTCAAGGTCGCCGATCTCGGCATGGACGTCATGGAGCGCCCGCTGCGCTGACCGGGACCAACTCCTCCCCCACCGACGACATCGAGTCGTAGATTCGGTGCCCTATGGTGCTCCATGGGCGAACGAACCTACGACTCGATGACGTGCCGCGGCCGCGGGGATCAGCCGGTGTTCTTCAGGCCCGCCGCGACACCGTTGATGGTGGTCAGCAGCGCGCGCTGCAGCTCGGGTGAGAGCTCCTCGCCGCGCTCGGTGGCGGCCCGGGCCCGCTGCAGCATCGCGACCTGCATGTAGGAGATCGGATCCAGGTAGCGGTCGCGCACCGCGAGGGTGCGCTTGAGGACCGGCTGGTTGTCCAGCAGTCCCAGCACCCCGGTGAGGCGCTCGATCTCGGCGACCGAGAGCTCGTACTCCGCCTTGATGCGGTCGAACAGCGGCCACAGCCGCTCCGGCACCAGCGAGTGCACGTAGTGGGCAGCGATCTGCATGTCCGTCTTCGCCAGCGTCATCTCGACGTTGCTGATCACGGTGCGGAAGAAGTGCCAGTTGCGGTACATCTCGTGCAGATCGGGCTCGAGCCCCGCCTCCCGTGCTGCCTTCAGCCCGGAGCCGGCACCGAACCAGCCGGGCACGATCTGCCGCGACTGGGTCCAGCCGAACACCCACGGGATCGCCCGCAGTCCGTCCAGGCCCTTCTCGGAGGTGGCGCGCTTGGAGGGTCGCGAGCCGATGTTCAGGTCGCCGAGCTGCTCGACCGGGGTCGAGGTCACGAAGTACTCCGGCAGGTCCGGGTCGTCCGCCAGCGTGCGGTAGCGCGTATAGGAGGCGTCGGAGACCTGCTGCATGACCTCGCCGTAGCGGTCCAGCTGCTCCGGCGTCGAGCGCGGGGAGGTGTGCAGCGCGGAGCCCTCGAGCACCGCGGCCAGCGACAGGTCCAGGTTCTCCCGGGCCAGCGTGGGCAGCGTGTACTTGTCGGAGATGACCTCGCCCTGCTCGGTGAACTTGATCTCGCCTTCGAGCACGCCGTACGGCTGGGCCAGGATCGCGTCGTATGTCGGGCCGCCACCACGGCCGACGGACCCGCCGCGGCCATGGAACAGCCGCAGCGTCACCCCGTGGCGCGCGGCGACATCGCGCAGCTGACGCTGCGCCTGGTGGATCTCCCACTGGCTGGTGATGACGCCGGAGTCCTTGTTGCCGTCGGAGTACCCGAGCATGACCTCCTGGAGGTCGCCGCGCAGGCGCACGATCTCTCGGTAGGACGGATCGCTGAGCATCTCGTCGAGGATCTCCCCGGCGTGACGCAGCTCGGCGACCTCCTCGAGCAGTGGGGCGAAGCTGATGTCCGAGCGGTTCTGGTCGCCACCGGGCAGGGAGACCAGACCAGCCTCCCGGGCCAGCAGGGCGACGGCGAGGATGTCGTCGGCGCCGTGGGTCATCGAGACGATGTAGGTCTCGATCGAGGACTGTCCGTACTGCCGGTGGGCGTCCCGGATCTCGCCGAACACCCGGTAGGTGGTGCGGGTGGCGTCATCGAGGATCGTCTCGTCCTCGGCCAGCGCCGTGCCCACCAGCGGGCGCCGGCTCGCGAGCTCCACGGCCAGCACCTTGGTGCGCTCCTGCCGGCTGAGCTCCGCGTAGGGACGATCCAGCTCGCCCACGCGATCGAACAGGCGCGAGAGCACCTCGTGATGCTTCTCGGAATGCTCGCGCACATCGAGGATGGCGAGGTTCAGACCGGAGGCGGCGAGGACCTGCTGGGCGACAGCGATCGCACCGTCGGCCGCCCGACGACCGCCGTGGCGGGCCAGAGCGCCGCGCAGCACGCCGAAGTCGTCCTGCAGCTCCGCGGAGTCGTAGTAGTCCTTGCCGTGCACGTGCGGTTCGCCGCTGCGGATCCGCTCGCCGGTGGCCTTGAGCTTGGCGCGCATGGTGCCGAGCTTGAGCCGATACGGCTCCTGCTCGTACATGCGCTGCTGCCTCTCGTCGACCTCGGAGTCGAAGGCGAGGTCCGCCTCGATGCTCGCGCGCAGCTCCTCGTCCTCACCGGTCAGCTCGCTGGAGATCGACAGGTCGCCGATGAGCTCGGAGACGACGTCGATCGCGAGCTCGACCGCGGTCTCGGCCTGGAGCTGGAGCACCTCGCGGGTGACCTCCGCGGTGACGAACGGATTGCCGTCGCGATCGCCGCCGATCCAGGAGCCGAAGCGCAGCGGCACCTGACGCTCACGCAGGTCCGCCCCATGGGCACGCAGCTCATCGCGCAGTTCGTCGAGGAAGCCCGGCATGGTCTGGCGGTACAGCTGGGTCAGGTAGTAGAGCACGTTGCGCGACTCGTCCTGCGGGGTGGGACGCTGCCGGCGCAGCTCGTCCGTCTGCCACAGGGACTCGATGAGCTCGGAGAGCAGGTGGTCCTGCCGGCGGCGCTCGGAGGTGCCGTCCTCGGTGTCGCTCTCGAGGATGTCCGAGATCTTGCGCAGTTTGGTCAGCACCGCCCGACGGGATGCCTCGGTGGGGTGCGCGGTGAAGATCAGGCGCACGTCGAGCGAGTCGACGGCCTGCTGCAGGCCCTCCGGGCCGACGGACTCGTGGACCGCCTCGACCGTGCGCGGGACCCACGACTCCGAGGCAGGACGTTCTTGCAGGGAGCGCACGCGGTAGACCTGCTCGGCCGCATTGGCCAGCAGGAAGTACTGGGCGAACGCACGGGTCAGAGCCGTGGCCTGCTCGATGGGGAGCTCGGCGAGACGGTTCTGGACGTCCTGGGCGCTGGCCTCGGACTCCGAGGACTTCGCGTCCTTGGTGAGCTTGCGGACCTGCTCGACGAGGTCGAGCATCTCCTGACCGTGCTGGTCGGCCAGGGTGCGGCCGAGCAGGGTCGAGAGGCGGCGAACGGTAGCTCGCAGCGGGGCGTCGATATGAGGATCGTCGCCGACGACGGGGAACTCGCTCGTCAGTGTGGGGACGGCGATGGCGTCGGAATCTGGCACAGGGCCTCCTGGGGTCGGCACGCCGGGGAGCGGCCGCCGACAGCACTCAGGCGACCGCCTCGGCGCGGAACGAACGGGGACAGACTACAGCGAGCGCCGCCGCCGGACCCCTCGGGGACAGTCGGCGGACGGCCCCGCTGCCTCAGAGCACGGCGCGCAGGAAGTCCTGGGTGCGCTGATTCTCGGGCTCGCTGAAGATCTTGTCGGGCAGGCCCTGCTCGATGACGGAGCCTTCGTCGAACATCATCACGCGGTCGGAGACGTCCCGGGCGAACTGCATCTCGTGGGTGACGATCAGCATCGAGATGTCCGTCTCCGCGGCGATGTCCTTGAGCACGGCGAGCACCTCCCCCACCAGCTCCGGGTCCAGCGCCGAGGTGACCTCGTCCAGCAGCAGGACCTCCGGATCCATGGCCAGGGCCCGGGCGATCGCGATGCGCTGCTGCTGACCGCCGGAGAGCTCGGAGGGGCGGGCATCCTTCTTCCAGGCCATGCCCACCTTGTCGAGCAGGGCCTCGGCCTTGGATTCCGCCTCGGCCTTCTTCAGCCCCATCACGTTCACCGGAGCCTCGATGATGTTCTCCATCACGGTCATGTTCGGGAACAGGTTGAAGTGCTGGAAGACCATGCCGATGTCGGTGGTGATGCGACGGCGGCGCTTGTCCGCGATCCTCACGCGCTTGCCGCCCTGCTCCTCGTACTGCAGGGGGGTCCCACCGATGTGGATGTACCCGCCGGTGAGCTCCTCCAGGGTCATCACCAGGCGCAGGATGGTCGTCTTGCCCGAACCGGAGGGCCCGATCAGGGTGACGCGCTCACCCTTGGTGACGGTGAAGTTCAGGTCGTTCAGCACGGTGTTGTCGCCGAACCGCTTGACCACGTCGCGGAACTCGATGTGGGGCGCGCCGGACGTGCCGCTGTTCTCTGTGTTCTCAGGCAAGTTTCTTCTCCAGTCGTCGGATCAGGAGGGAGGTGGGATAGCTGGCCAGCAGGAAGATCAGGCCGGCCAGGGTGATCGCCTCCGTGTACCGGAAGTTGTCTCCGCCGAAGGTCTGCGCGTTCCGCACCATCTCCGGGATGTAGATGACCACGAAGAACGGGGTCTCCTTGAACATCGAGATCGCGTAGTTGCCCAGTGCCGGCAGAGTGTTGCGGATCGCCTGCGGGACGACCACCGCCCGCCAGGTGCGCACCCGCGGGAGGGAGAGGGCCGTGGCCGCTTCCCACTGGCCCTTGGGCACCGAGTCGATGCCGGCGCGGTACACCTCGGCCATGTAGGTGGTGTAGTGGATGCCCAGCACCCAGATGCCGATCATGAGCGTCGAGTCGACGAACGGCGACAGCGCGAGATTCGCGAACACCAGCTGGATCACCAGCGGGGTCATGCGGATGAACTCGACGAGCCAGGTGAAGGGCGCGTTGATGATCGCCGGCGCGGTGCGCCGGACCATCGCCACCACGAGACCCAGCACCAGGGCGATGAGGGTGCCCAGCACGGTGGCCAGCAGGGTGATCTTGAACCCGTCGAACAGCACCGGGAGCGCCTCGGCGGCGTAGCCCCAGTCCCACCAGGAGTTGCTCGGAGTCATGCCAGACCACCTTCTCCCGCGGTGCCCGCTTTGACGGCGGACTTGTCACGGACGACGCGCGCCGAACGACCGCCCTCGGGGGTGCTGCCGGGGGCCTGGAAGAGTCCGCGCCAGGACTGGCTCAGCGCCGGCCCCCGGCCGATGTTGTGCTTGGCCCGGATCTCGAGCCCGTTCATCAGGATCACGATCAACCAGGCGATCAGGTAGTAGGCCAGCAGTGCGAAGGTGTAGGCGAACCAGGTACCGGTGCGGTCACGCAGCTGCTCCACCTGGAAGAAGAGGTCGTACAGCAGCACGGTGCTGACGATGGCGCTGCCCTTGAGCAGCTGGATCCACAGGTTCGAGAGCGACGGCAGCATCAGCGCCCAGGCCTGGGGGATCACGACGCGGAACATGCCCCGGGTCGGGCTCAGGCTGAGCGCGCTGATCGCCTCGTACTGGCCCTTGGGCACCGAGCCGATCGAGCCGCGCACCACCTCCGCCGCGTAGGCGCCATAGTTCAGGCCGAGGGCGAGCACTCCGACCAGCAGCGGATCGAGCTGGAATCCGAACGGGTACGGCAGCTGCGGGAGCACGAAGGCCAACCAGAACAGCTGGACCACGATCGAGGTGCCGCGGAAGAACTCCACGAAGATGCGCGCGACCACGCGCACGACCACGAACTTCGAGATCTGCGCGATGCCGAAGACGAACGCGATCACGAGCGCGAGCAGCGCACCGAGGGCCATGGCCAGCATCGTCACCAGCAGGCCGTCGACGATCTGGGGCATCCGCTCGGCCACCAGCTCGAGGTTCGGACCGAGGTCCTGGAAGAAGCCGATCACTCCATCCATGAGGGCATCACCTCTCGGTCGACGAACGCCCCGGCACGGCCCGCGAGGGCTCGTGCCGGGACGACGTCATCGATGGAGCAAGGATCACTGCAGGGACGACAGATCACCGGAGCAGAGGATCTCGGCGGTCATGTCCTCGGGCGGCAGCTCCTCGTTGGTGAAGCCGAAGTCGCCGACGATCGAGAGGTAGCGCTCGGGATCGGCGATGATCTCGGCCAGCTTCTCGTTGTAGGCATCCAGCAGGGAGGTGTCCTCCTCGCGGAACACGGTGCCGCCGGCGCCCACCTGCTTGACCCCGTCGATCTCGGCGACGAAGCTCTCGGTCACCTCGACGTCGTCGACGGTGTTGTCAGCCAGCCAGTTCAGCGAGATGGCGGTCAGCGCGAAGGCATCCGCGTTGCCCGCCTTGAGCGCGTCCACGCCGTCCTGCGGCCCACCGACCTCGATGCTCTCCAGACCCAGGGACTCCGCGTAGCTGGACTCGATCGCACCGGACATGGTGGCCACGGTGAGGCCGGAGTCCACGAAGGAGGCCATGTCCACCAGACCCTCGGGGTTGCCCGTGGGGACCATGAGCGCGGTGGTGTACTGGAACTCGGGCTCACTGAAGGCGGCCTGGGCACAGCGGTCCGGGAGGATCGACATGCCGGCGCTGACCGCGTCGAACTGACCGGCGTTCAGACCCGGGATCAGCGAGTTCCAGTCGGTGAGCTTGCCCTCGACGGTGTCGATGCCGAGCTCGCCGAAGATCTCGCGGTGCATGGCGACGGTCGCGCCCATGAGGTCGCCGCCCTCCTCGAAGCTGTACGGGGCCTCGCCGGCGAAGCCGACGGTGATCGTCCCGGCCTCCTGCAGCTGGCTGAGCAGGTCGCCCCCGCCGCCACCGTCGCTGCCCCCGCTGCCACCGGCGTCTCCGCCGCCGGAACCGGTCTGACTGCAGGCGGCGAGCCCGCCCAGTGCGGCGGCGGACAGGACGAGACCGCTCCCTCGGATGAAGCTGCGACGGTTCTGCATGGAAATGCTCCCTTGGCGTTTGTCACGTGGTCTGCAGTGATCGACAGTGACCTGAAACACTACACGTGTCGGAAGAGGTGTCGGACAATCTGGCGATCTGCGGATCGGATCACTGCTCACGCTAATCCCAGCGCCGAGCGCCTGCCCCTCACCGGCAGGTTTCGTCACGGGATCGTGATCCGTCGGGACTCACGCCCCGCCCCCGCGGAGCCGCTCGATCCACGGCGCCGGAATGTGACGGCGATGACTCCCCGTCCCGTTGGTGCCGATGCGCCGGGGGCGGATGATTAGATGACGCCCCGCGCTCTTCGCGCACGAGCACAGGAGGATCCCATGCGCCCCCGCCAGGAGACGGTCCAGCTGCCGATGATGCAGCCCATCCGTCGACCCTCGATCATCGATCAGGCCGAGCTCGAGCTGCGCAACGCGATCTACTTCGGCGACCTCCGCCCCGGGGACACGATCCCCGAGGTCCAGGTCTCCAAGCAGATGAGCATCTCGCGCTCCTCGCTGCGCGAGGCCTGCCAGCGGCTGGTCCGCGACGGTCTGCTCACCCAGATCCCGGGCCGTGGCCTGTTCGTGACCAGGATGGATGCCGAGACCATGTCGGACTTCATCGACTACCGGCTGGGCATCGAGATGCAGGCCGCCTCGATCGTGGCCGATCGGATCTCCACCCTCCGCGCCGCCGGTGACGATGCGGCCGTCCAGGAACTGCTGGCGCCGCTGCGGGATGCCCTCGAGCGGACCCGTCGGGCGCTCGCGGCCGAGGAGGTGATCGAGGCCGGCAACGCGGATCTCGAGCTGCATCAGGTGCTCGCCGAGCTCGCCCGGAATCGCTTCCTGATCTCTGCCATGAGCACCATCGTGATCCTCACCCGGATGGGGAGCTTCTCGGACCCGCTCGGCTTCGGCGTCCGCGCCGACATCACCGCGGCGCACCAGCAGCTGCTGGACGCCCTGTCCGCGGGAGACGCCTCCCACGCCCGGGCCGTGCTGCGCGAGACGCTGCAGGAGCTGGCGGGACGGCTGCGCAGCGGGGAGCACACGCAGAAGGTGGTGCGCGATCCTGATCTGCTGGAGTCCGACGGGCCGGAGTGGACGAAGCTGAACGAGCAGCAGTGAGGCGGCCGACGTCCCCGAAAGGGCCCCTCCCCCGCGGTGTCACCGCGGGTGAGGGGCCCTTTCGTCGGCGGAGACGAGAGGATTTGAACCTCCGAGGCGATTGTAGTCGCCTACTCCCTTAGCAGGGGAGCGCATTCGGCCGCTCTGCCACGTCTCCTGGCGCCGCGCTCTGCGCGGCACGCCGATCCAGCATACGGGAGCGGGCGGAGTGCTCCAAAGCGAGAGCGCGCAGATCACGTCACACTTGCGCCGAGTTCCTCCGTCGCCGACCTCACAGGCCGAGCTTCTCCTGCAGCATCGCGATGTGCTTCGGGGTGCCCACGCGGTACTTCACGAAGGTCAGCACGCCCTCGGCGTCGAGCGCGAAGGTGGAGCGGATCGTGCCCTGGACCAGCTTCCCGTACATGTTCTTCTCACCCCAGGCCCCGTAGGCCTCCATCACCTGGCGGGACTCGTCCGAGGCGAGCGTGTACGGCAGGTTCTGCTCGGCGATGAAGCGGTCCAGCTCGGCCACCGGGTCCGGGGAGATGCCGATCACGCGGTAGCCGGCGTCGAGGAACAGCTGGTGGTTATCGCGCAGGTCGCAGGCCTGCGTGGTGCACAGCGAGGTGTTCGCCGCCGGGTAGAACCACAGCAGGGCCGGGGCGCCGCGCAGTGCGGCGAGGTCCACCCTCCCGCCGCCGGCGGTGGGCAGGTCCAGGGCAGGGGCGGCATCCCCGGCAGCGAGCTTCACGGGTGCGGACGGCATGGATCTCCTGAGGGCGAGTGGCGAAGGATCAGCCTATCGCCGGCCCCATCGCCAGCGCATCCCGCGCTTGCCGAGGTAGGTCTCGCGGAACCGTCGCTCTGCATGCCGGTCACCGAGCAGCAGCAGCTTTCCGGGGGCGGAGGGGATGGACTCGGTGTCGTAGCCCAGGGTGCCGTCCTCGTCGAGGACGGCCACGATGTGGCAGCCGGTGCGTCGGCGCACCTCGTCATCGCGCACCGAGCGGCGCGCCAGCGATGCGGGCCGGGGCACCAGGAACAGCTCATTGCCCTCGGCGACCAGCACCCGGTGGCTGAGCCCGGCATGGTTCCACAGGTCGGTCGCGCCGATGGTGGCGTAGGAGAGCACGCTGTCGGCACCAGCCCGGTAGAGGGTGGCGACGTTGCGCTCATAGGTGGCCCGGGAGACCACCTGGAGCTCGGGGCGCAGGCGCCGGCAGAACAGGGTGAGGTAGACGTTCAGGTCGTCATCGCGCGGGGTGACCAGCACAGCCGAGGCATTCTCGAGACCTGCCCGGCGCAGGACCCGCTGATCGGCCGCGTCGCCCTTGACCACCGCATAGCTGGCGGTCCCCTCGAGCACCGAGTAGGAGTTCTCGACCCTCCCGCGCTCCAGCTCGACGATCGTGTTGGGCACCCCCTCCTCGCTCAGCGCCCGGGAGGCGGCCCGGCCCACCCGGCCGCCGCCGAGGATCACCACCGGGTCCTCGGAGACCTCACGGCTCTGGAACTGCTCGTCGTAGCGCTCGAGGTCCTCCTCCGATCCGGCGAGCACCAGCACTGTCGCGTCGGTGATCCGCAGGTCCGGGGTCATCGCCCGCAGGCGGCCCTTGCGCATGATCGCCAGGATCCGCACCCGCGAGCGCAGCAGCGGCAGCGCCTCCCCCAGGGTGAGGCCCACCAGGTCGGTGCCGCGGGCGGCCGCCTCGGCGATGATCGTGGTGCCGAAGCCGCCGATGGCATGGAAGCGCCCGGTCGAGCCCAGCACCCGCGAGGCCATCTCGCGCCCCAGCACCTGCCCGAGCTCCAGCACCCGGTCGGCGCCGGCGAGGTCGAGCACGTCCACGGAGACCGGCTTGGAGGCGGTCACGGCGATCGGCACCTTGGCGGCGGCCTGCCGCACGGTGAAGGCGACGTTGGTGTTCGCGGTGTCCGAGAGCGTCGAGACCACCAGGCGCGCCCGGGAGGCGCCGGCGCTGCGGTAGGTCGCGGCGGAGTCGAGGGGGCCCACGATCACCTGCCGGCCCTGGTCGTGCAGCTCCCCGGCCAGGACCGCGTCCTCGAGGATCACGACGGCGGGGACCTGGCAGCGCTCGGCCCGAGCGGCGAAGGCGTGGGTGACCGCGTCGGAGCCCACCAACAGCACGTGGTCGTGCAGCGTCGGGGGGACGCGGCGCGGGGTGCGGGCGGCGCGGCGGCGGTCCAGCCAGGGGGTGACCACGTACTGGATCACGAAGAAGGGCAGCAGCACCAGCATGTAGACCACCCCGCTGAGCAGCACCCCCAGGGAGAACAGCCGGCCCATGTCCGAGGTGAAGGTGATGTCGCCGTAGCCGAGGGTGGACATGGTGGTGATGGTCCAGTAGACGGCGGCGACCCAGGAGTGCTCGCCCACCTCCTGCCCCATCAGGAGCTTGAACACCACGGAGTACAGCACCACCATGAGCGCGCCGACCCCGAGGATGATCGCGCCCGCCTTGGACCGTCGGCCCCTGAACAGGAGCCGTTCGGCGCGCGGGCGCTCAGCTGTCGACAGACCCATCGCTGTCCTCTCCACGACCGTCCGGGATCCCCTGACCGCCCGCGGGTGC
>JAKDUN010000055.1 GCA_030457675.1 Brachybacterium sp.
CCACGGCGAACTCGGTGTCGACGGCGATGTCGAAGACCGCGTTGAAGGTGTCGGCATCGGTGATCTCGAAGTCCGCATGCAGCTTGCCGCAGCCCGCGAGCACCATGAGGAAGGGCAGGAGGAGTACGGCGAGGAGTCTCCGCCGCGTCGAGATGCTGTTCATGAAGGCCCCGTCGTGTTGTGCGCTGAGATCGGTGGCGCACGGCAGGGTGCGCGTCAGCCTCAGCCTACCGGGGCGAGGGCATCGAGGCGGTGGGGAGAACTCCCCATCGCGCCCGACGCTCGCGCGACTACTTCCAGAACATCAGCATGCCGCCGCCGACCATCAGCACGCCGAAGCCGGCGGCGAGGTTCCAGTCGCCGATCGGCAGGGGGAGCTGGCCCGCCGAGATGTAATAGGTGACCAGATAGGCCAGGCCCACGATCAGCAGCGTCACAGCAGTGGGGGCGAGCCAGGCAGGATTCTGGGTCGCAGCGGCGACCCGGCGGCCGGTGCTGCGGGTGCTCTCCGCCGCGGCGGCCTTCTTCACCGAGGTGGACCGGGTGGAGTCCTTCGCCTTCTCCGCCACGTCGCCGCCCTTGGGCTTCGCGCCGCCCTCGGGCTTCGCATCACTCTTGGGCTTCGCGCCGCCCTTGGGCGTGACGGGGTCCTTGCCCGCGGCGGAGCGTGTGACCGGGTCCTTCGAGGATTCCTCCACGGATGCCGCCGCGGCCGTGGCCTTCGCGTTCGACGCCGACCGCTGGGACGACTTCTTCCTGCTCCTGGCCATGAAACGGTGCTCCCTCGACGGGCCTGGTCGCACGGGCGCGCCGCGCGGGCCCGCAGGCGCGGACCTTGGCCTAGGGTAATGGTCGTGGACCGAGCGTGCGAAGTCAGGAGTTGCCATGGACGCAGAGGACGTCGGCCGCAGTCCCGGCCGCACCGCTCGGCGCCGCGGCCGCCTCGGGGTGGCGGCGGTGATGGTGCTGTGCGGAGTCCTGTTCGCCACCACGGCCAGGCTCTCCGACGGCAGCTCCATCCGTGACGAGAGCAGCGATGTCGCCGGCGTGCTCGAGGAGCGAGGACGCACCATCGAGGACCTCACCGCGGAGAACGAGGCCGTGCGGGCCGAGATCGAACGCCTGCGGGGCACCGACGAGGGTGCGCCGGCCGCCGCGCACACCGCGCAGATCGCGGACGCCGTGGGCCTCAGCGAGGTCAGCGGGCCGGCCCTGCAGATCACCCTCACCGACGCCCCCGGCAGCGCGCTCGGCACGGTCCCCGGCACGGAGCCCGACGACCTCGTGGTCCACCAGCAGGATCTCGAGTCCTACATCAACGCGCTGTGGGCGGGCGGCGCCGAGGCGATGATGCTGCAGGACCAGCGGGTCATCAACGGCAGCGCCTTCCGCTGCGCCGGCAACACCCTCCTGCTCGAGGGCCGGGTCTACTCGCCGCCGTTCGTGATCACCGTGATCGGACCGGTCCAGACGATGACCGCCTCGCTCGAGGCCTCGCCGGGAGTCCAGGTGTATCGCGAATGGGTGGACCATGTGGGGCTCGGCGAGAAGGTCGAGCCGCTGGAGACCACGACGCTCCCCGGTTTCGTCGGCTCGCTCACCGTCGAGGCGGAGGTGACCGGATGAGCCCCTCCCACCGCGCTCGTCGCGGGAGCGGGGCCGGTCGTGCCGGGGGCGCGCTCGGGATCCTCGGAGAGCTGCTGCTGACGCTCGGAGCCCTGCTGCTGCTGTTCCTGGTCTGGCAGCTGTGGTGGACCGATGTCGTCGCCGACCGTGAGCAGGCGGGCATCCTCGAGGGTCTCGAGCAGGAGTGGGGCACGGTCGATGCCGAGACCGTGGCCCCTCGGCAGGAGGGCCCGCCACCGGTCCCCGAGACCCCCGCGGACACGAAGGTCTGGGGGACGATGCACGTGCCGGCCTTCGACCGCCCGGAGTTCCCGCTCGCGGAGGGTGTGAGCCTCGAGCAGGTGCTCAACGTCAAGGGCGCGGGCCACTATCCGGAGACCGCCCTGCCCGGGGAGCTCGGCAATGTCGCGATCGCCGGGCACCGCAACACCTACGGCCGGGTCTTCGAGGACATCGCCCGACTCGAGACGGGGGCCCCGATCGTGGTGGAGACGGCCGACGTCTTCTACGTCTACGAGGTGACCGAGACGCTCATCGTCCAGCCCGAGGACGTCGAGGTGATCGCGCCGACGCCCGGGCAGCCCGGCGTCGAGCCCACGGAGCAGATGCTCACCCTGACCGCCTGCCACCCGATGTTCTCCGCCCGCGAGCGGATCATCGTCCACGCCGAGTTCGCGTACTGGACGGAGCGGGACGACGGGGTCCCCGAGGCGCTCGCGGAGGGCGCCGAGGCGGGCGCTGAGGATTCGACCGGCGCTGACGAGAAGGAGGAGGGCTGATGTACGCCTGGCTGTTCCGACACCTGCCCGGACCGCTGTGGGCACGGATCGTGCTCACCGTGCTCGTGCTGGCCGCGATCGTCGTGGCCCTGTTCGCCTGGGCCTTCCCGGCGATCGCGCCCTTGATGCCCTTCAACGACGGCATGGTCGGCGCCGCGGCACCCGAGGAGCTCAGCCGGCGGTCATCAGGGGCTTGAGCCCGGCGGCGCGCTCGGCGGCGTCACGGCCGTCGCACCGCTGCAGGAAGCGGGCCAGCATCAGGTGCCCGTTCTCGGTGAGCACCGACTCCGGATGGAACTGGACCCCGTGCAGCGGCAGCTCGCGATGCGCCAGGCCCATCACCATCCCGTCGGCCGTGCGCGCGGTGACCTCGAGCTGCGCCGGGATGGTCTCGGGGACCACCGTCAGCGAGTGATAGCGGGTGGCGATCATCGGGGACGGCGCCCCGGCGAACACGCTCGCACCCTCGTGGGTGAGCTCGCTGGTCCGCCCGTGCATCAGCTGCGGGGCATGGTCCACGGTGGCGCCGAAGTACTGGCCCAGTGCCTGATGGCCCAGGCACACGCCCAGCATCGGCAGCTCACGCGCGGCGCAGGCCCCGATGACCTCGAGCGAGCGGCCCGCCGTGGTCGGGTTGCCGGGTCCTGGCGAGATGAGCACGCCGTCGAACCCCGAGAGGTCCACCTCGCCCGACGGTGACTCCGGCACCTCGTCGTTGCGGACCACGACCGTCTCGGCACCCAGCTGCTGCAGATAGCCCACGATCGTGAAGACGAAGCTGTCGTAGTTGTCGACCACCAGGATCCGCGCGGCCGACGACCGGTCAGCGGGGGCGGTGGTGCGCTCAGTCGTTCCCATTGCCGTTCCCCTTGCCGTTTCCTCGTCCCAAGTTGCCCTGTCCGTCGTTGCCCTGGCCGTTGCCGGGCTCATCGCTCGGCGGGTCCTCGGTGGTCTCGCTCGGCGAGGGGGATTCCGATTCCGATTCCGTGGGCGTCGGCTCGGGCGACTCACTCGGCTCGCTCGGCTCCTCGGTGGGGGTCGGCTCCGGCCCGGAGGAGACCACGATGTGAATGTCGGAGCCGCTGTCGACGTCGTCGTTCGCGCCGGGCTCGGTGCGGATCACGCGACCCTCCGCGACGCTGTCCGAGGACTCCGTGGAGTCGGTGTGGCCGAAGCCCGCCTCGGCGAGCGTGTTCTGGGCGTCCGCGAGCGGCTGCCCGGTGACGTTGGGGACGGAGACAGGGCCCTCGGGAGCCGCGACGATCAGGCTGATCTCGGAGCCGATCGTCGCGGAGGTGTCCCCCTGGGGGGACTGCTCGAGCACGGTCCCCGCCGCGTTCTCGCCGTCCGGGCGCTCGGTGACGTCCACCGTGAAGCCGATGTCCTCGAGGATCTCGGTCGCGCTCTCGATGTCGGTCCTGCGCACGTCGGGCACCCGGAAGCTGCCGGTCGCGTCCCAGATCTGGACCGTGTCGCCGCGCTGCGCGGCGGTGCCGGCCGCAGGCTGCGTGCGGGTGACGATCCCGCGCTCGACCCTCTGCTTGTCCTCGCTGTCGACGTACTCGGGCACGAACCCGGCATCCTCGAGCTGGGCCACGGCCTCCTCACGGGGCATGTCGGTGACATCGGGGACGTCGGCCGCCTCGGGCCCACCGGAGACGGTCACCTCGACGGTGGAGCCGACGGGGATCTCCTCCCCCTCCCCGGGCTCGGCGGAGATGACGGTCCCCGCCTCGACCTCCTGGGACTCGATCTGGACGAACTCGCCCTCCAGGCCGGCATCCTCCAGGAGTGCGCTCGCGTCCTCCTCGGTCTCGCCGACGATCGACGGTACGGCGACCTCCTCGGGGCCCTGGTTCCAGGGCTGGAACACCGCCAGGGCCGCCGCGACCAGGCCGAGCACCGCGAGGATCACCAGGACGATCAGCCACCAGGGCCTGCGGTGGTCCTCGTCCTCCTGGACCACGGCCTCCTCGGTCGCCGGATGCAGCGCGAGCGGTCCGGTGCTGGGGGTCGGGGCGGAGCCGCCGTTCCAGTTCTGGGCGCGCAGCCCGCCGGCCGTCGCGGCACCTGCCGCGCTCATGGCGGGCAGCGCCTCGGTGGCATCGCCGACCGGACCGAGCACGGTCGTGGCTGCGGGATCATCGCCCGTCGGGACGGCGCCTCCCACCAGCGTCGGAGCCCTCCCCGACACCACTGCGGCGATGTCGCGGGAGAAGGCGACCGCGCTCGGGTAGCGCTGCTCGCGATCCTTGGTCAGCCCGGTGAGGATCACGGCATCCAGTGCCGGGGAGATCGCCGGGGTGTAGGCCGACGGCGGATGCGGATCCTCGCGCACATGCTGGTACGCGATGGAGACCGGGGTGTCGCCGGTGAACGGCGGACGGCCGGTGAGCATCTCGAACATCACGCAGGCGGCGGAGTAGATGTCGGAGCGGGCATCGACCAGCTGGCCGCGGGCCTGCTCGGGGGAGAGGTACTGGGCGGTGCCCATCACGGCCTGGGTCGCGGTCATCGCGCTGGTGGCGTCCGCGATCGCGCGGGCGATGCCGAAGTCCATCACCTTCACCGCGCCGGCCTCGTTGATCATGATGTTGCCGGGCTTGATGTCGCGGTGCACGATCCCGGCACGGTGGGAGTACTCCAGGGCGCTCAGCAGCGCCGCCATGATCTCCCCGGCCTGCTGGGCGTCCATCGGATGCTCGGGATCGATGTGCTCGCGCAGGGTGTCGCCCTCGACGTACTCCATCACGATGTAGGGGATGGTGACCTCGGCCCCGGTGATGGTGGTCTGCTGCTCCTCGCCGGTGTCGTACACGGCGACGATCGAGGGATGGTTCAGCGAGGCGGCGCTGTGGGCCTCACGCCGGAACCGCTCCTGGAAGCTGGAGTCCCGGGCCAGGTCGGAGCGCAGCACCTTGACGGCGACGGTGCGATGCAGCCGGGTGTCCTGCGCGAGGAACACCTCTGCCATGCCACCGGTGCCGAGGATCCGTCCCAGGCGGTACCGTCCGCCCAGGACCACGTTGTCTTCGCTCACTCCACACCTGTCCTCGTGCCGTGGTCGACACCGACCGATTCGACTTCGACCATGGTAGTTGCTGGCGCGGTGGCGGCAGCGACGGCGTGAGCCATCTCCGTCCCGTGCGGGGCGTCGAGGGCCCCCATCGCGCCGAAGGGCAGCAGCCCGAGCCCGCCCAGGACCGCGGCGATGATCGCGAGGAGCACCAGGATCAGCAGCACCAGCCCCGGCAGCGACAGGCCGCCGAACTTCCGTCCGGTCGTGGAGGTGCCGCGCACCGTCCGCGAGGAGGTCACGGTGTCGACGCCGTCGAAGCTGCCGCCGCGGGCGGCCCCGTCCGCTCCTGCGGCGCCCCGGGCGCCCCGAGGCGCGGGCGACGGGGAGGACGCGGAGTGCGCCGACCCTGCGGAGCGGGCGGAGTTCGCCGAGCTCGCGGACAGTGCGGAGCTCGCCGACAGCGCCGAGTTCACCGAACGGGCAGAGCGCGCCGAGCGGCGCGGGGCGGAGCCGGCGGAGGCGGCCGACAGCGCCGAGGGGCCGGAGGTGCCCGAGCGGTGCCGGATCCCGCGACCCCGGCCGGACAGGGGCAGCGGCATCGCGGCGGTACGGGTCCCGGTGGGGGAGGCCCCGGGGCGACGGCCACCGGGCGAGGAGGCGGATGCGGCCGAGGACGACGACGCATCCCCTGAGCTCCCTGACGTGCTCCCTGACGTGCTCCCCGACGAGCTTCCCGCTGCGGCTTCCGGGCGGACCCGGTTCTCCCCGGTCCAGTCGTGATCGGCGACCTTGGTCACCGGGATCGCGCCGGTGCTGAAGCGCGGCTCCACACCGCGCTGGACCGCCTCGAGGATCCGCGACACGGCGGCCGCGGAGCGGGGACGGTTCGCCGGCGCCTTGGCGAGCATCATCATCACCAGGCGGCGCAGATCTGCGGAGATCATCTCGGGCAGCTCCGGCGGCTGCTGCTTGACCTGCGCCATCGCGATCTCGACCTGGCTGGAGCCGGTGAAGGGACGGCGGCCGTTGAGCATCTCGTAGCCCACGATGCCCAGCGCGTAGATGTCCGAGAGGGAGGTGGCCTGCTTTCCCATCGCCTGTTCGGGGGAGAGGTACTGGGCGGTGCCCATCACCAGCCCGGTCTTGGTCAGTCGCGCCTGGTCCTTGCTGCGCGCGATCCCGAAGTCGGTGATCTTCATCGCCCAGTCGTTCTTCTCGTCGACCAGGATGTTCTCGGGCTTCACATCGCGGTGGACCACGCCCTTGGAATGGGCGGCGTCCAGCGCCCGGGCGAGCTCGATGAGCAGCGAGACCACCCGCTTCTGGGGCAGCCCGCCCGGGTTCTCCTCGATGATGTCCGAGAGCGGACGGCCCGGGCACAGCTCCATGACGATGTAGGCGCGGCCGTCGAGCTCGCCGTAGTCGTAGAGCGCGGCGATGCCGTCATGGGAGAGGGCGGCGGTATGGCGGGCCTCGGCGCGGAAGCGCTTGAGGAAGCCCTCATCGCCCGCGTACTCCTCCCGCAGCACCTTGACCGCGATCTCGCGCCCGAGCTCCTGGTCGCGGCCCTTCCAGACCTGGCCCATCCCGCCGGTGGCTATCAGCGAGGTCAGTTCGTAGCGTCCTTCGAGCACGAGCCCCGGTCCTGTCCTCATGGCTGGATCACCGCTTCCATCACGTCCTGGGCGATCGGCGCCGCGGTGCGCGAGCCGTATCCGCCTTCCTCCACCATGACCGCCACAGCGATCTTCTGGTCCTCCTGCTGTCCGTATCCCACGAACCAGGAGTGGGCCCTGCGGTCCTCGCCCCACTCCGCGGTGCCGGTCTTGCCACCCACCTCGACGCCGTCGATCGCCGCCGCGGTGCCGGTGCCGTCCTCGACCACGCCCACCATCATCTGACGCATCTGGGCGGAGTTCGCCGCGGTCAACGGCTGCCCGATCTCCTGCGGAGTGAGCTCAGCCACCGTGCTCAGATCGCTCGTGCGCACCGCCTGGACCAGCTGCGGCTGCATGACCACCCCGTCGTTGGCGAAGGTCCCGGCCACCATCGCCATCTGCAGCGGGGTCACCCGGGTCTCGTACTGCCCGATCGAGGTGGTCGCGAGCTGGGCGTCATCGAGGTCCTGCCCGATCGTCGAGGGCGTCACCGACAGCGGGATCTCCAGGCGCTGCCCGAAGCCGAAGCCCTGGGCGGTCTCGCGCAGCTGCTCCTCGCCCAGGTCGACCCCGAGCATCGCGAAGGAGGTGTTGCAGGACTGGCGCAGCGCCTCGGCCAGGGTCGAGGCGTCCTCGGGTCCGCAGGCCTCGGTGCCGCCACCGGCATGGTTGTTCATCACCGCGGACGAGTTCGGCAGCTCCCAGGTGCCCGGACCGGGGATCTCCGACTCGGCGGTGTACTCCCCGGATTCGAGCGCGGAGGCGGCGACCACGAGCTTGAACGCGGAGCCCGGCGGGTAGAGATCCCCGCCGATCGCCCGGTTGACCAGCGGCCGCTCCGGGTCCTCGTTGAGCTCGGTCCACGCCTCGCGCACGGACTCGCGGTCGTGGGAGGCGAGCCGGTCAGGGTCGTAGCTGGGAGCGGAGACCATGGCGAGCACGGCCCCGGTCTCCGGATCGAGGGCGACCACGGAGCCGCGGCGTCCGTCCAGCGCGTCCCAGGCGGCCTCCTGGGCGGCGGCGTCGAGGGTGAGCTCGACGGTCGCGCCCCGTCCCTGCCGGCCGGAGAGGATGTCGGAGATGCGGTGATAGAACAGCGCATCGGCCTCGCCGGAGAGGGTGTCGTTCAGTGCGCGCTCGAGGCCGGTGAAGCCGTACACCACCGAGTAGTACCCGGTCACCGGGGCGTACATCGCGCCGGGGTCGTAGCCGCGCAGGTAGCCGTAGGTGTCGTCCGAGGACTGCGAGTTCGCGATCGCATGCCCATCCACCACGATCGGGCCGCGATGACGGCCGTACTCGTTGTACAGGGTGCGGTCGTTCTGCCCATGGGCGTTCAGGCGGTCCTGGGCGATCACCTGGAAATAGGTGGTCGAGGTGAACAGCAGCACGAAGAGGACGCTGATCACGAGCCAGACATGGCGCAGCGGCCGGTTCATGCGCCCACCTCCTGGACGGGGCGCGGCCCGGCGGCCGAGCCCGTGCCCGGCACCTGCCGGGCGGCAGGCCGACGGGCGGCATCGGAGAGGCGCACCAGGATGCCGGCGATGATCCAGTTGCACACCAGGGAGCTGCCGCCGGCGGCGAGGAAGGGGAGGGTCAGGCCGGTCAGCGGGATCACCCGGGTCACGCCGCCGACGACGACGAAGACCTGCAGCGCCATCACGAAACCGAGACCGCCGGCCAGCAGGGTCCCGAAGCCGTCGGAGATGCCGACGGCGGCCCGCAGCGCCCGCTGCACCAGCAGCAGGTACAGCAGCAGCAGAGCGAAGGCCCCGACCATGCCGAGCTCCTCCGCGAAGGAGGCGAAGATGAAGTCGGATTCGGCGTGGGGGACCACGTCGGGCCGTCCCTCCCCGAGCCCGGCGCCGGTGATGCCGCCGTTGGCGAGGCCGAACAGGCCCTGACTGATCTGCTCGCAGGCGGAGTAGTTCGCGCTCGAGAGCGGGTCCAGCCAGCAGGTGAGGCGGGTGCGCACGTGCCCCATCTGGGTAGCGGCGAAGATCGCGGGCGGCAGGAACATCACCGCGCCGATCACCAGCCAGCTCAGCCGGTCCGTGGCCACGTACAGCATTGCCACGAACAGACCGAAGAACATCAGCGAGGTGCCCAGGTCGGTCTGGAACACCAGCACCGCCATCGCGAAGCCCCAGGCCACCAGGATCGGCCCGAAGTCGGACCAGCGCGGAAGATGGATGCCCAGCACTTTCGGGCCCGCCAGCGCCAGGGTGTCGCGGCGGGAGACCAGGTAACCGGCGAAGAAGATCGCGAAGGCGATCTTCGCCAGCTCCGCGGGCTGGAAGCTGTAGCCGGCGAGGCTGATCCAGATCTTCGAGCCGTTGCGGGCCGAACCGATCACCGGCGCGAGCGGGAGCAGCAGCAGCACGGCTCCGGCGACCGCGCTGATCCAGGTGAAGCGGCGCAGCCGGCGATGGTCCTTCAGCATCACGAGCACCGCCACGCACAGCAGCACGCCCAGGACCGCCCACAGCATCTGCCGGTCCGCGCTCGCCGAGGAGCGGATCCCGTAGATCTGGTTGGCGGCATGGACGGAGTCGATCATCGCGATGCCCAGCAGGTTCAGCAGCACCACCAGCGGCAGGATCACCGGATCCGCGTAGGGGGCGCGCCACATCACCGCCAGCTGCAGGACGAGCGCGAGCACGGCGGCCCCGATCCCGTACTCCAGCAGGTTCGCGGGCAGCTCGTGGAACCGGCCCAGGCCCACCAGGGCGTAGGCGCCCACGCCGGTGATCACCGCGAACGACAGCAGCAGCGACTGTGCGAGCCGGCGCGGACGAGCGGTGTAGGACACGACCGTGGCCACTAGGTCCCCTCGCCCTCGTCGGAGGCACCGCCGCCGTCGGAGGCGCCGCCCGCATCGGAGGCACCACCCCCGTCGGACGCCCCGCCGGCGTCGGACGGCCCGGGGGAGCCCACGGGCGGGGGCTGGGGGGCCCGCGAGACCTGCTCGAGCCGGTCGATGACCTGCTCGGCGCTCTCGCGATCAGCGGCGGAGATGGTGTTCTCGAGCTGCTGGCGCGTCACCTCGGGCAGGTCCTCGAGCGCGATGTCGGTGACCACCACCGGTTCTGACATCGAGATGGGCCCCAGATCCTGGGACAGGCCCTGGTAGAGCACCACGTTGGTGCCGTCGGTGCCGACATAGAACTGTCGCTGCGACCAGGCGTAGCCGGCCCACACCACGCCGCCGAGCAGCGCGATCAGGAGCGCCAGGGCGACCAGCGCCGGCCAGGGGCTGCGGCGCGGAGGCTCCTCCGCGGAGAAGTCCTCGTCCTCGTAGGGGGCCTCGGGCTCCTCGCGGGTGAGGGCCGCGGCCTTCGCGGCCGGGCCGGAGGCGGCGGTGGGAGCATGGCGGTTGCGTGCCGCCGATCCCACGATCTGCGGGGTGCTGGAGGGGGCCTCCTCGCCGCGGGGGAGCTGTTCGAGATCCACCACGTCGGCGACGATGCAGGTGATGTTGTCCGGCCCGCCGCCCTTGAGCGCGAGCTGGATCAGCTCCTCGGCGCACTCGCCGGGATCCGCGAAATCCGTCAGGGCCGCGTCGATGGTGTCCAGGGAGACCAGGCCCGACAGGCCGTCGGAGCAGAGCATCCAGCGGTCGCCGGGGTGGGCCGGCCGCAGGGAGAGGTCCAGCTCGGGATCGGCGTCGACGTCGCCGAGGACGCGCATCAGCACGGACCGCTGAGGGTGGCGCTCAGCCTCCTCCTCGGTGAGCCGGCCCTCGTCCAGCAGGCGCTGCACGAAGGTGTGGTCCTTGGTGACCTGCGTGGTCTCGCCGTTCCGGAGCAGGTAGGCGCGGGAGTCGCCGATGTGGGCGAGGGCGAACTTGCCCTCCGCCCGCAGCAGGGCGGTGATCGTGGTGCCCAGACCGCGCAGCTGCGGTTCGTCACGGGCCCGACGCAGGATCTCCTGGTTGGAATCGAGAACGCTCTCCTCGAGGGTGGCCACGATGTCGGAGGCGGGGGTCTCGGAGTCGAGCTGGGCCAGGTGCCCGATCGCGACGGAGGAGGCGACGTCGCCGCCGGCGTGCCCGCCCATGCCGTCGGCCACCACCAGCAGGTGGCTGCCGGCGTAGCCGGAGTCCTGGTTGTTGGACCGCACGAGGCCGACGTCGGAGCGGGCGGCATACCGCAGGGCGATGCTCATCGCGGACCTCGTCTCAGTTCGATCTCCGTGCGGCCGATCCGCACCTGGGCGCCGGGCCGGAACGGGACGGAGCCCTCGATCCGCGTGCCCGACACCAGAGTGCCGTTGGTCGAGCCCAGATCCTCCACCATCCATTCGCCCTCGCGGGCGTACACACGGGCATGGCGGTTCGAGGCGTAGTCGTCATCGAGCACCAGGGTGCACTCCGGGGCGCGCCCGATGAGAATCGGGGTGGAGCCCAGGGACAGGGAGGTGCCGCGCAGCGGACCCGCGGTGACCACCATCTTCGCCTGCGTGACCTCGGGATCCGTGCGCTGCTGCCCGGGATCGGCGTCGGAGGCGCCGCCGGGCGGACCCGAGGCGGGGCGCTGCTCGCGGCGCGGGTCGCGGCTGGAGCGGGTGACCACGGTGGTGCCGAAGAGGTCGTTGCGCATCACCAGCACCACGATGATCACGAAGATCCACAGCGCCAGCACGAAGCCCAGGCGCAGGGCGACCAGGGTCAGTTCGCTCATGGGGCGCTCACCAGCTGGCCGGGCCGGTGGAGGGGAGCAGCACGGTGAGCCGGGTGCGGCCGATCTTCAGCAGGGAGCGGTCCTGGAGGGCCACGGGGGTGCGGATCCGCTCCCCGTCCACGAAGGTGCCGTTGGTGGAGCCGAGATCGGTGGCGATCAGGGTCGAGTCGGGGTCGGTGCGCAGCTCGAGGTGATGGCGCGAGACCCCGGTGTCCTCGAGGATGATGTCGGCGTCGCCGCCGCGGCCGATCACCGTGACCGGGCCGGTCAGCAGGTACTGCTGGCCGTCGATCTCGACGATCGGGCTGCCCCCGGAGCCCGCCTGGGCGGCACCGGTCGCGGGTGCGACGCTGCCGCGCTCGGTGCGGGACTCGGTCTCGAACCGGCCCTGGCGCACCTCGTCATCGTGCTCGAGGGTGACCGTGACACCGCCGACGAACATATAGCGCTGCTTCTCCGCGTGCTCCATCAGCACTCGCTGGAGCTCGTCGAGCAGGGTGTCCTGCCAGGAGCTGAAGCGCTCGTAGTCCTGGGGGTGGAGGTAGATCGAGAAGATGTTCGGGGCCAGGGTGCGCGTGCGATCGAGCACCTGGATCTGGTCATCGCACTCGCGCTTGAGGCCCTGCGCCAGGTCGAGCGGCTTCAGCTGCCCGCGACCGGGCGAGAAGACGCTCGTCACGCCGCGATCGAGGCCGCGCTCGATCCGATCCAAGATCCCCACGGTGGTCCTTCGCTCTCGCTGTGGCTGACAGATGCGGGAGGGCCGTCGGCCGATGTCGCTGGTGGTCGCCCGGTGTGCGACCGGAGTTCGACAGGGCGGCGATCGGCGAGGCTGCTCGCCCGCTGATCCTATCGCGGGAGCAGGTCGATGCAGGGACCGCCAGGCGGGGAGGCGGCGAGGAATTCGTGCAGGCCTCGTGAAGAGACGGGCGCTCGGAGCCGGGACGCGACCGGGGGACCCGTATGCGATATTGACAGGGTGGAGACTGTCAGAGCGCCCGAGATCCCCGTCGACGTCGACTTCGCCCACGCGCTGGGGGTGTCCGATGCGGAGCGCACCGTGCACACCCAGGGCGAGCAGACCCGGGTCTGGGATCTGGCCAGCGTCTCCAAGCCTCTGGCCGCGCTCGGCGTGCTGATCGCCGTGGACCGGGGCCTGGTCGACCTCGACGAGCCCGCCGGGCCCGAGGGTGCGACCGTGCGCCACCTGCTCGCCCACACCGCCGGCTACCCCTTCGACGGGGACGAGGTGGTGGCTGGCGTCGGCGCCCGCCGCATCTATTCCAGCACCGGCTTCGAGGTGCTCGCCGCCCACGTCGAGGAGGCCACCGGCTTCGACTTCGCCGAGTGGATGGAGCAGAGCGTCGTCGCGGGACTGGACCTCGTCGACCTCGAGGTGGCCGGCTCCCCGGCCGCCGGCTACCGCGGCTCGCTCCGCGATCTGCTGGCCGTGGGCCGCGAGCTGCTCGCCCCCACCCTGATCCCGGAGGCGCTCTGGCGGGAGGCGAGGACCGTCCAGTTCCCGGGACTCGCCGGGATCCTGCCCGGCTACGGGCGCCAGAAGCCCAACGACTGGGGTCTGGGGTTCGAGATCCGCGGGCAGAAGCAGCCGCACTGGACCGGCGCCGACTCCTCCCCGGAGACCTTCGGCCACTTCGGCCAGTCCGGCTCCTTCCTCTGGGTGGACCCGGCTGCGGGGCTCACCGCCGCCTTCCTCGGCGAGCAGCCCTTCGGCCCCGAGCACGTGCGGATCTGGCCGGGCCTCACCGACGCCCTGCTGGAGCGCTTCGCAGACGGGCCCCCCGGGAGCGACCGCGCGCGATGAGCACCCTGGATCTCCTGGCGGAGTCCGGCTTCGAGGCCGCCGCGATCGTGCTCGGCCCCGAGGCGCAGCGGGCACGGCGCCGGGGCGTGGACCGGAGCCGCTGGACATGGACGGCCCTCCCGGCCTGCCCCG
>JAKDUN010000056.1 GCA_030457675.1 Brachybacterium sp.
CCCGCACGGTGTGTCGAGGAGTGGTGACGGCTCCCCAGGCCCCTCCGGCGCCGGCCCCTATGGCTACGACGTGGACCGCGTGGACCCGGTCGCCCCTGCCCGTCTCGGCGGGAGCCGCAGCCCTCGCCGGCGCCGCCGTCCCTGGGTGCGGTGGGTGCTGTTCGGGCTGTCCCTGCTGATGCTCGCCGTCTCCGCCATCGCGCTGTACATCTTCGTCATCCTGCCACTGGGCTTCGGCACCTCGCTGGTGGCGTTCACCGCCGCACTGGTACCGGTCGGATTGATCTTCGCCGCGGTGTGGTGGCTGGACCGGTACACCCCACAGCCACGGCTCTCGCTGGTCTACGCCTTCGCCTGGGGAGCGATCGGCTCGGTGCTGCTGACCCTCTTCTTCGGCACCTTCTTCGACACCTGGATCTCCCCGGCGGAGGAGACGCAGCTGATCGACAGCTTCCTGGGCGCCGTCGTCCAGGCCCCCGTCGTCGAGGAGGCCATGAAGAGCGCGGGCCTGATCGGCCTGCTGATCTGGGGCCGGCGGTACATCTCCGGCCCGCTCGACGGCGTGGTCTATGCGGCGCTGATCGCCGGCGGCTTCGCCTTCACCGAGAACATCCTGTACTTCGCCCAGTCCTTCCATCAGGCACAGGCCGCCGGCGAGGTCGCCGGCTTCTGGCAGACCTTCTTCCTGCGCGGCATCCTCTCTCCCTTCGCCCACGTCTCCTTCACCGCGCTGTGCGGGCTGGGCCTGGGGATCGCCGCCGAGCGGCGCTCACTGATGCTGTACTTCGGGCTCGGTGTCGGCGGCCTCTCGTCGGGCATGGTGCTGCATGCGCTGTGGAACGGGTCGACCTTCTTCATCCCGGTGGATCCCGAGGCACCGCTGGCCGGCTTCCTGCGCTACTACGCGAGCGTCCAGGTGCCGATCTTCCTGCTGCTGGTGGGCATCGTGCTCTTCCTGCGGTTGCGGGAGAAGCGCATCCTGCGCCGGCAGCTCTCCGAGTACGGCCGGGCCGGCTGGTTCTCCCCCGATGAGGTGGAGCTGCTGATCTCCATGCGCAGGCGCCGACGGGCCGAGGTCTGGGCGGCACGACATGGGGCTGTCTCCCGGATGGGCATGCGCCACCTGATCCGTTCCGCGGTCGCGCTGGGGATGGAGCGGCACAGCGTCCTGTTCGGGCGGGCGACGGCGAAGACCCGCGCCCGCGAGCGCGAGCTGCTCGAGGAGATCACTGCCGACCGCCGCCTGATCGGCGCGCTCACGGCACCCGTCGTCCGGGGCTGATCGAGCCCGCGCCGACTCCGCTCGGGCCCGGCCCGCCGCGGTCGTGCAGGGTACGCGGCGACCTGGCCCTAGAATGGGGCGGCAATCGGTCGCCGGACGGCGGCAGGGTAGGGAGGAGCGAGATGGCAGGGCATTCCAAGTGGGCGACCACCAAGCACAAGAAGGCCGTCATCGATGCCAGGCGCGGCAAGCTGTTCGCCAAGCTGGTCAAGAACATCGAGGTCGCAGCCCGCATGGGGGGTCCTGACCCAGCCGGCAACCCCACACTCTACGACGCCATCCAGAAGGCGAAGAAGACCTCCGTCCCCAACGAGAACATCGACCGCGCCGTCAAGCGCGGCGGCGGCCTCGACGGCGACGGTGTCGACTACGAGACGCTGATGTACGAGGGGTATGCCCCCGGGGGCGTCGCGGTCCTGGTCGAGTGCCTCACCGACAACAAGAATCGCGCGGTCTCCGAGGTGCGCCTCGCCTTCAACCGGGGCGGCGGCAATATGGCCGATTCCGGCTCGGTGGCGTACTTGTTCGAGCGCAAGGGCGTGGTCACCGTCTCCAAGGCCGAGCACAGCGAGGACGAGCTGCTCGAGGTGGTGCTCGACTCCGGCGCCGAGGAGATCAACGACGAGGGCGAGACCTTCGAGATCCTCTCCGAGGCTACCGACGTGGTGGCGGTGCGCACCGCGCTCCAGGAGGCGGGCATCGACTACGACAGCGCCGAGGCCCAGTTCGTGCCGACCATGCGCACCCCGGTGGATCTCGACGGCGCCCGGAAGGCGCTGAACCTGATCGAGGCCCTCGAGGACAGCGACGACGTGCAGGAGGTCTACTCCAACCTCGACATCCCCGAGGACGTCGCCGCACAGCTCGCGGACGCGGAATGATCCCCTCGGACGGTGCTCCCGCTGAGTGCGGAACCCCACTGTCCGAGCTGCCCGACTGCAGGAGCGGACGATGACCACCATGCGCGTGCTCGGGGTCGACCCCGGTCTGACGCGGTGCGGCATCGGCGTGGTCGATGCCCTCGGCGGACGCCGCGCACGGCTGGTCCATGCCGGCGTGATCCGCTCCGAGAGCGAGTCGCCGCTGGATGCGCGACTGCTGAGCATCGCGCGGGGTCTGCGTGCGGCGCTCGAGGAGTTCGCCCCCGACGCAGTCGCGGTCGAGCGAGTCTTCAGCCAGAACAACATCTCGACGGTGATGGGCACCGCGCAGGTCTCCGGCATCGCCCTGCTCGAAGCGGCCGAGCGGGGCATCCCCACCGCCCTGCACACCCCCTCCGAGGTGAAGGCCGCAGTGACCGGCAGCGGGCGTGCCGACAAGAAGCAGATCCAGACGATGCTGATCCGTCTGCTGGGTCTGGACGCCGCCCCGCAGCCCGCCGACGCCTCCGACGCGGTGGCCATCGCCCTGACCCAGCTGTGGCGCGGGCCGGGACCGGTCGCCCTGGATGCCACCGGCGCCGCCCGCACCAGCGCCCAGTCCGTCTGGGCCCGTGCGGAGCGCGAGGCACGACGCGCCCGGGAACGCTCCACGTCCCGGCACTGATCGAACAGGTGTTCTAGGCTGGATACGTGATCTCATCCCTGACCGGGCGGGTGGCCCGCATCGACCTCGACGCCCTCGTGCTCGAGGTGGGTGGCATCGGCTACCTCGTCCGCACCACCCCGCAGGCGCTCGGCGCCACCCGCCACGGTGCCGAGCTGACCCTCCACACCGAACTGGTGGTCAGGGAGGACTCGCTGACCCTCTTCGGGTTCCCGCACGCCGAGGAGGCCGAGACCTTCCGCATCGTCCAGTCGGTCTCCGGCATCGGGCCCCGCACCGCCCTGGCGGTGCTCGCGGTGCTCGACCCCGAGGAGCTGCGGCGCGCGGTCGCCGAGCAGGACACCAAGACCATCACCCGCACCCCCGGCATCGGCCCGAAGGTCGCCGGGCGGATGCTGCTCGAGCTCGGCGGCAAGCTGCCCGCGCCGTCCACCCCGGTCAGCGGGACCGCCCAGTCCGCGGCCGCGGTGGTCGCGGCGGGGGGCCCGGATGCCGATGTGGTCGAGGCGTTGGTGGGACTGGGCTGGGCCGAGAAGGCCGCACTGGGCGCCGTCGAGTCCGTGCGGGCCGACGGTGGGGAAGACCTCGACGCCGCCGAACTGCTCCGCCGGTCGCTGCGAGGTCTCGGGGGTCATCGATGACCGATGCCGAGGAGTCCCCGGTCACCAGCGCCGAGTCGATGCCCCCGGAGCGCACCGCCGAGGCCGCACTCCGCCCGAGCGGTCTCGACGAGTTCGTCGGCCAGCAGGTGGTGCGCGATCAGCTGTCCCTGGTCCTGGACGCCGCCTCGGCCCGCGGCCGCACTCCCGAGCACGTGCTCCTCTCCGGTCCGCCCGGGCTCGGTAAGACCACGCTGGCAATGATCATCGCCGCCGAACTGAGCGCTCCGCTGCGGATCACCTCGGGGCCCGCGATCCAGCACGCCGGTGACCTCGCCGCCATTCTCTCCTCGCTCGACGAGGGCGAGGTCCTGTTCATCGACGAGATCCATCGCCTGGCGCGACCGGCCGAGGAGATGCTGTACATCGCGATGGAGGACTTCCGGGTCGACGTCGTCGTGGGAAAGGGGGTCGGCGCGACCTCGATCCCGCTGGACCTGCCGCCGTTCACCGTGGTCGGCGCGACCACCCGGGCCGGTCTGCTGCCCGCACCGCTGCGTGACCGCTTCGGCTTCATCGGTCACCTCGACTTCTACTCCCCGCAGGAGCTGCGGGAGGTCGTCCATCGCTCGGCGGAGCGGCTGGAGGTCGCGCTGGAGGAGGCGGCATCCGTCGAGATCGCCTCGCGCTCACGTGGCACCCCGCGCATCGCGAACCGACTCCTGCGCAGGGTGCGGGACTGGGCGCAGGTGCGGGGGAGCGGGCGTCTGGACCTGGGCGCCGCGAAGGAGGCCCTGCTCGTGTACGAGGTCGACGAGCGCGGGCTGGACCGACTGGACCGTGCGGTGCTGTCCGCGCTGTGCGGGCGCTTCTCGGGGGGCCCGGTCGGCCTGTCGACCCTGGCCGTCGCCGTGGGCGAGGAGACCGAGACGGTCGAGACCATGATCGAGCCCTACCTGGTGCGTGAGGGCTTCCTGCTGCGCACCCCGCGCGGCCGGGCGGCGGCGCCGGCGGCCTGGACCCATCTGGGTCTCGCCCCGCCCGACGGACCCGAGGGCTCCGCCCCGATGCTCGGCCGCTTCTGAGGAGATCCTGAGCCGATCGCCGCTCCCGTAGGTTTCCTCACCTCGACCCTGGGTGGGCGGCGCGGGGTCGACGGGTACAGTGGGGCGGTCAGTCGTCCGCGGCGGTTCCTCATCGTGCAGCAGCACGGTGTCCGTGCCGTCCGCCGAAAGGAATTCCGTGGAATCTCTCCTCCCCCTCCTGCTCATCTTCGCCGTGATGATGCTGCCCCTGCTGTGGATGTCCAGCCGCCAGCGGAAGGCGCAGCAGAAGCAGCTCGAACGCGTGCGCCAGCTCGGCGTCGGCGACGAGGTGCGCACGCACTCGGGCTTCTTCGGCCTGATCGTGGAGGCCTACGACGATGTCGTGGTCCTCGAGAGCGAGGACGGCTCGCAGAGCAAGTGGGCCCGTCAGGCGATCGCCACGCAGACCAACGAGGAGGAGCCGGCAGCGGACGAGGATGAAGCCGCCGAGGAGGTGGACTCCTCGGAGAGCGGCGTCCCCGGCGTGACCGTCTCCGACGACTCCGCCCGTGACGACTCCGCCCGCGACGAGGATGTCCGGCGCGACCGCGACTGATCTCCCGGGGCGCACCGCCCCACTGCGACCATCCGCGGCCGCACCATCCGAGCATCGACCATCCGCCGTCCTGAGGAACTTCGCATCATGCCCGCACGTCGCATCGCCCTGGCGACCCTTGCGGTGCTGATCCTGCTGCTGGGCGGCGGGATCGGTGCCGGCATCTGGAAGGGTGACTGGCAGCCAGCACCGAAACTCGCCCTCGACCTCGAGGGCGGGACCCAGATCATCCTGCAGGCGCAGACCCGTGACGGCTCCGAGATCGACGACGAGGCCATGGAGCAGGCGCGCCAGATCATGAGCCAGCGGATCAACGCCATGGGCGTGGCGGAGACCGAGATCACCGTCCAGGGCGGGACCAACATCGTCATCGACGTCCCTGGTCAGCTCGACCAGGAGACCTCCGAGGCGATCCGTCAGACGGCCGCCATGTCGTTCCGGCCGGTGCTCGGTATCGTCGCCCCGGAGGGGACGGAGCAGCCGGTGCCCTCCGACGGAGGGGGCAGCTCGGATGCCGGCGGCGAGGGTGCCGATGGTCAGGACGGGGCGACGGGGGAGACCTCCGAGGCTCCGGCAGACCCCTCCCAGCACCAGTTCGACGGACTGCCCGGCACGGATCCTGCGATGGCCCCACCGCCTGCCCCGGCGGACGGTGAGCTGCCCTACCCGGCCTGGTCCATGGACTGGCTCACCCCCGAGCTCCAGACCGAGCTGATGACAGCGGACTGCGTGGATCCTGGGGCTCAGCAGGAGAAGGTCACCGAGGCACCCTCCGACGAACCCGTGGTCGCCTGCGACCCGAACGGCACCGCCAAGTACCTCCTGGGCCCCGAGGTCGTCGCCGGTGCCGCGATCAAGGATTCCGGCGTGGCTTCCGACGTCACCCCGACCGGGCAGGCCACCGGCTACTACGTCGTGAACATGAGCTTCTCCGAGGAGGGCTCCCAGGGATTCGCCGATCTGACCACGGCGCTCTACAACGGCGAGGGCGCCACCGACGCCTTCGGCATCGTCCTGGACGGCCTGGTCATCTCCGCCCCGCAGGTGCAGGAGCCCTCCACGGGCGGTGAGGCCTCTATCTCCGGCAACTTCTCGCAGGACGAGGCGAGCCAGCTCTCCGATCAGTTGCGCTTCGGTGCCCTGCCGCTCGAGTTCGAGGTCGCCTCGGAGCAGCAGGTCTCGGCGACCCTGGGCGCCGACCAGCTCGAGATGGGGCTGATCGCCGCCCTCATCGGTCTGGCGCTGGTGGTGCTCTACGCCTTCGCCCAGTACCGCCTGCTCGCGATGGTGACCACCTCGAGTCTGCTGATCATGGGACTGCTCACCTACGGGACGCTCACCACGCTCTCGAACATCCCGGAGATCGGATACCGGCTCTCGCTGGCCGGTGTCGTGGGTCTGATCGTGGCGATCGCCTTCACCGCCGACTCCTTCATCGTCTACTTCGAGCGAGTCCGGGACGAGATCCGTGACGGGCGCGGGATCGTCGCAGCTGTCGACCATGGTTGGGATCGCGCCAAGCGCACCATCCTCGCCTCCGACGCCGTCAACCTCCTCGCCGCCGTGGTGCTGTATGCGCTGTCCACCGGCGGGGTGCGTGGCTTCGCCTTCGTACTCGGCCTCACCACGTTGCTGGACCTGCTGATCGTCTTCCTCTTCACCCACCCGCTGCTGCAGACGCTGGTGCGCACCCGCTTCTTCGGCAAGGGGCACCCGTTCAGCGGCCTGGACCCGGCCCGTCTGGGCCGGCAGGTGCCCGCCTATGCCGGTCGAGGACGGGTGCGCCCCAGCGCGGAGCGCGGCACTCGTGCCAGGACCGACGGGGACGAAGCACCCCGTGAGCCGATCGCCGTGCGACGCGCACGGCTGGAACGTGAGGCCGCGGAGCGCGCGGCGGTCGTGGACGGTACGCCGGGGGAGGACGCCGGCGAGGACAGTCCCTCGCCCGACACCCCGTCGCCCGACAGCGCATCCGAGGACCCCGAGGAGCAGAGCCGATGACCGCGACCTTCGCCCGCTTCGGCAACGATCTGCACGAGGGACGCCGCACCGTCCCGATCGTCACCCGGCGCCGCTCCTGGTACCTGTTCAGCCTCGTCCTGATCGTGCTGCTGGCAGTGTTCTCCGTGGTGCGGGGACCCAACTTCGGCATCGAATTCACCGGCGGCTCCGAGTTCCAGGTCGCCGGTGTCTCCGACACCGAGCAGACCTCGGCCCGTGACGTCGTCCGCGACCACCTGCCGGAGAACGAACCGAAGATCACGGTGCTGGGGCAGGACACCCTGCGGGTCCAGACCGAACAGCTGGACTCGGGCGAGACGGCAGAGGTCGCCGGGGACCTCGCGGCGGCCTACGGGGTCTCCTCCGACGCGGTCTCGAGCTCCTATATCGGCCCGGTGTGGAGCGGCGACGTCACCCAGAAGATGCTGCGCGGCGTGATCGTGTTCCTGGCTCTCGTCGCCGGGATGATGGCGCTGTACTTCCGTAACCTCAAGTCCTCGATGGCTGCGATGGGCGCTCTGTTCCACGACCTGCTGATCACGGTGGGCGTGTACCTGGTGGTCGGGTTCGAGATCACCCCGGGCACCGTGATCGGCTTCCTCACCGTGATGGGGTACTCGCTCTACGACACCATCGTGGTCTTCGACAAGATCCGCGAGAACACCGCCGGTCTGGTCCGACAGACCCGCACCACCTACGCCGAGCAGGTGCAGAAGGCCGCCAACCAGACGGTGGTGCGCTCCATCAACACCTCGGTGGTGGCACTGCTGCCGGTGGGCGCGATCCTGTTCATCGGCGCCTTCCTGCTCGGTGCCGGCACACTCAAGGACATCTCGCTGGCCCTGTTCATCGGCATCATCGCCGGCACCTACTCCTCGGTCTTCCTGGCCCCGGGATTCCTCGTCGACCTGCGCCGCGGCGAGCTCGGGATCTCCGCGCACACCGAGAAGGTGCTGCGGGCACGCGGCTTGGACGATGCTGAGCACGCCGAGCTGACCGACGATCTCGGCGGGGATTCCGAGCAGACCGCGCCCGCCGAGGACCTCAGTGAGGGGGATGCTCGGGACGACGACGCCGAGCCCGGCGACGACCGTGTTGACGGGACCGGCGACAGCTCGGAGGGGCCCACGGGATCCGCCGCACCGGCGCCCCCGCGTCGACAGCCGCGCCGCACCTCGCGTCGCCGTCGCACCACCGAGCGAGGAACCTGATGACCGACGCCGCCCTGTCCGCCGCCCCCGGTGCCGCGGAGATCGACGCGCTGCTGAGCACTCACATCTCCGAGCATCCGGATTTCCCGATCCCGGGCGTGCTGTTCCGCGACATCACCCCGCTGCTGCGGGACCCGGTCGCGCTGCGCACCGTGATCCGGCACTGGACGACCCTGCTCCCCGAGGGCGTCGAGTACATCGTCGGCGCCGAAGCGCGCGGCTTCGTGCTCGGTGCCCCGCTGGCGTACGAGATCGGGGCAGGCTTCATCCCGGCGCGGAAGGCCGGGAAGCTCCCCGGCGATCCCGCGGGTCTCACCTACTCCCTCGAGTACGGCAGCGCGAGGATCGAGATCCCGCAGGACTCCTTCCCGGCCGGGGCACGCGTCCTGCTGGTGGATGACCTGCTGGCCACGGGCGGCACTGCAGCGGCGACCCTCGAGCTGACCCGGCGGTTCGACGTCGAGGTGCTCGGCGCCTCGTTCCTCATCGAGCTCGTCGGTCTCGGCGGGCGCGATCGGCTGCCGGGCACCGAGCTCTCGACCGTGTGGCGGATCGAGGACTGATTGACGTACTGCGACGAAGGAGCGGTAGGAGATCAGTCGATCGGTCGCAGGACTGAACCCTGCGGGGGACCGGCGCGCTGGCCCGAGACGGCATCCGGACCAGTGGTGACTCGCGCGTAGACTGGGCCTGACAGCCAGGAGGTGTGCATGCCGCAGGAGCCAGCATCCCCGCCCTCGAGGGCCTCCGTCCCGACGGGTGGTGAGCGCAGCACGTCCACGCCCTCGGACGACTCGACGCCCCTGCCCCCGTCATCGGCCTCCCGCAAGAGCCGCTCGCGACTGTCCTTCTTCTCCTCCCGCGCCGGCACCGCGGTGGATCCGCTGCTGGCCCCGCTGCTGGAGACCATGACGGCAGTCAGCCCGAAGGAGAACCCGGAGCTCGTACGCCGGGCGTACACCGTGGCGGAGCAGGCCCATCGCGGACAGACCCGCAAGAGCGGCGACCCCTACATCACGCATCCGGTGTCGGTCGCGATGATCCTCGCGGAGCTGGGCTCTCCGGCCGAGGTGATCGCCGCCGCTCTCCTGCATGACACGGTCGAGGACACCGACTACTCCCTGGCGCGGCTGCGCAGCGAGTTCGGCGAGGTGATCGCCGTGCTGGTCGACGGCGTGACGAAGCTCGACAAGGTCACCTACGGCGAAGCCGCGCAGGCGGAGACCGTCCGCAAGATGATCGTGGCGATGAGCCGCGACGTGCGGGTGCTGCTGATCAAGCTCGCCGACCGGCTGCACAACGCGCGTACCTGGAAGTACGTCCCGGCCGCCTCCGCGGAGCGGAAGGCGAAGGAGACCCTCGAGATCTACGCGCCGCTGGCGCACCGGCTGGGCCTGAACACCATGAAGTGGGAGCTCGAGGACCGCTCCTTCCAGGTGCTCTACCCGAAGGTCTACGAAGAGATCGTCTCGCTGGTCGCGCAGCACGCCCCGGCCCGGGAGCAGTACCTCACCACCGTGTCCACGCAGATCAACGAGGACCTGCGGAAGGCGAAGATCAAGGCCGAGGTCACGGGCCGCCCCAAGCACTACTACTCGATCTACCAGAAGATGATCGTGCGCGGTCGGGACTTCTCCGACATCTACGATCTCGTCGGGGTGCGTGTGCTGGTGGATACCGTGCGCGACTGCTATGGCGTGCTCGGCACCCTGCATGCTCGCTGGTCTCCGGTCCAGGGGCGGTTCAAGGACTACATCGCGCTGCCGAAGTTCAACCTCTACCAGTCGCTGCACACCACGGTGATCGGGCCCACCGGCAAACCGGTGGAGATCCAGATCCGCACCCGGGAGATGCACCGGCGGGCGGAGTACGGCGTGGCCGCGCACTGGAAGTACAAGGCGATGGCCGGCACTCAGGGCGGCGGAGAGACCGCGCCAGGGGGCAGTGGCGATGCAGCGTGGCTGCGTCAGCTCATGGACTGGCAGAAGGAGACCACGGACTCGGGGGAGTTCCTGGACTCGCTGCGCTTCGAGATCAACACGCAGGAGGTCTACGTCTTCACCCCGAAGGGCGACGTGCTGGCGCTCCCGCAGGGCGCCACGCCGGTCGACTTCGCCTACTCCGTGCACACCGAGGTGGGACACCGCACCATCGGGGCGCGGGTCAACGGTCGCCTGATCTCCCTCGAATCGAGTCTGTCCACCGGTGACGTGGTCGAGGTGTTCACCTCGAAGTCCCCTGACGCGGGCCCGAGTCGGGACTGGCTCGGGTTCGTGAAGTCGCCGCGCGCCCGCAGCAAGATCCGGCACTGGTTCTCGAAGGAGCGCCGTGAGGAGGCTCTGGACAAGGGCAAGGAGGAGCTCGCCAAGGCTCTGCGCCGGCAGGACCTGCCGATGCGCCGCCTGCTGACCCACGACACCCTCGCCACCGCTGCCGACGATCTGAACCTGCCCTCGGTCGATGCGCTCTACACCTCGATCGGGGAGGGGCACACCGGGGCGCAGCACGTGGTCGAGAAGCTGCGGGCATCGTTCGGAGGCAGCGTCGGCGCGGAGGAGGACGTGGCCGAGATCACGATGCCGTCCCGGGTGCGCTCGCGCGCGGGACGCGAGGAGCGGCGTGCCTCGGAGACCGACCAGGGCGTCATCGTCGACGGCCACGCCGATCTGTGGGTCAAGCTCGCCAAGTGCTGCGCCCCGGTACCGGGTGATCCCATCGTCGGTTTCATCACGCGTGGCTCGGGCATCTCCGTTCACCACGAGACCTGCACGAACGCGATCCAGCTGCAGGATCAGCAACCCGATCGCATGGTCGAGGTCTCGTGGTCCGGTCGTCACAGCGCCGCATATCTGGTGCACATCAAGATCGAGGCCCTGGACCGCCCGCGTCTGCTCACCGATATCGCCCTGGTCATCTCCGAGCAGCAGGTGAATCTGCATTCCGCCTCCGCGCAGTCCAACAGCGATCGGCTGGCCACGAGCTTCTTCTCCTTCGAACTGGCGGATCCCTCGCACCTGCAGTCCGTGCTCTCGCACGTGCGGCGGATCGAGGGCGTCTACGACGTCTACCGGGTCACGGCCGACGGCAAGCCCGTGGGCGTAACTGCCCCGCTCTCGACCGGCTGACCGCCCAGGATCTGCTCCCACCGCTCGCGGGCGGACTGCACCCCGGGGTGGCGGTGCATCCGGTGGAGGCGGTCGCGGACGTCGTCGACCTCGATGTGGCCGCTGCGGACGAGTCCCCGCAGCAGGGGCGCGGCCACCGGTGCAGGGCTGAACCTGAGCAGGTCCATGGCCGTGCGCACCGGGATGGTGATGGGGGTGCCGCCGATCGTCTCGACCTCATCGGGTCGCAGCCGCGCGGTGCGCAGCACGACGCCGGCGACCTCGCCCCGATGGGCTGAGGAGAGCAGCTCCGCCGGGGCCGGGGGTTCTCCGCCCAGCAGCACCCAGGCCGCGGAGGGACCGGCGATCACGTGATGTGACTGCAGCTGGGCGCCGAGCGCGCATCCGAGGGCCAGCGCCCTGTGGACTGCACTGCGCAGCATGTCCGGTGGTACGTAGCGCCCGGGGAGCAACCGCGTGAGATAGCCGTCGGCGACCAGAACCCGGGTGGGCGGGGTCTCCTCCCACCGTTGCAGTGCGGTGCCGATCGGGACCGCGAGCTCCGCCGCATGCCGGGACCAGGCCGCGCACAGCCCGATCGGGACCAGGTGCTGTGACCCGCCGCCGTCCCGGTCCGGACCCGGCGACCCGTGGCGAGCTGTCGGCCCGGGCTGGGCGAGGTCGAGGAGCGGTTCCATGCATCGACTGTGGCCCGGCGGCGCCCCGAGAGCAACGCCCCCGCCGGTCGCTGTGGACAGACGGGGGCGGTGGAGGAACGGTTCCCGGACGGGGCGGACCGCAGAGCGAGCAGGTCAGCCGAGGTCGCGCGCCGAGCGCTCGATCACCGCGAGCCACTCCTTGCGCGCCTCGAGTGCGGCCTCGGCCTCGGCGATCTTCGCCGGATCGCCACCAGCGACGGCCTTGTCCAAGGTGTCCTGGTACGAGGCGATCGCAGAATGCAGCTGCGAGGAGGCGCCCTCGACGCGCGCTTTGGTGCGCGGGTCGGTGCGCCGCCACTCGTCCTGTTCGGCGTTCTTCACCGACCGCTCCACCGTGCGCAGCCGGTCATCGATCCGCCGCATGTCCCCGCGGGGGACCTTGCCGGCCTCCTCCCAGCGATCCTGGACGGAGCGCAGCTTCTTCTTCGCCGTGTCCAGATCCTTCGCGGGATCGATGGCCTCTGCCTCGGACAGCAGTGCTTCCTTCGCCGTGAGGTTCTCGCGCTGCTCGGCCTCGGTCTCGTGGAGGTCGGCGTTGCGCGCCTGGAAGAAGGTGTCCTGAGCGGCCTTGAACCGCTTCCACTGCGCATCGTCCTTCTTGCGGCTGCCGCGCGGGGCATGACGCCACTCGTCCATCAGGTCCTTGTAGGCCCGGACGGTGGGCCCCCAGTCGGTAGACTCCTGCATCGACTCGGCTCGCACGATCAGCTGCTCCTTGACCTGTGCGGCCTCAGCGTGCTTCGCATCCAGCTGGGAGAAGAACTGCTTGCGCATGCGGTCGAAGGTCGCGCGCGCCCCGGAGAGACGCTTCCACAGCGCCTCCTCGGTGGGACGGTCCAGGGAGACGTCCTCGGTCTGCATCTGCTTCCAGGTCGGAACCATCTGACGCATGGTCTCCCCGGCGTTCTTCCAGGAGATCTGCTCCGGATCGGTGGCCACCAGCGCTTCGATGGACTCGACGAACTCGGTGCGGCGCCGAGTGGCCTCCTGGCGCCCCTCGGCACGTTCGGCCTCGAGCGCTCGGATCTTCTCCTTGGCCAGCTCCCGCAACTCGTTCGCACGCGTCCTCAGCGCCGGGATATCACCGACGACCTGTGGCTCCTTCATGTTCTTGCGCAGGTTCTCCAGCAGTCGATTGAGCTCGTTCTGGGTGTGCTCGGGCGCGTTCAGCGTGGTCTGGGTGAGGTCGAGGAAGGCGACCAGGTCGAGATAGCCGCGGGCGAAGGGCTCCAGCGCCACCTGGTGGTCCGTCTCCGTGGTGGTGCCGATGGTCCGCACCTGGGTGCCGTCCTGCACCGTGACCGTGCCGTCCTCGGCAACCGTGCCGAACGCCGCGGCAGCGGCGATCTGCTCCGGGTCGTACTCGGTGACCGGCGGCGCCACGGGCAGCAGAGCGGCGCTCGGCTTCTTCCCCGCCAGGGCGGCAGGTGTCGGGGCACCGGGGCGCGGGCCGCGCGGCGTGGGCTTGGGGGCCGTGGGCGCCGCCGACGCCGGGGTCGCCTCGTCGTCGTCGGCCGCGGGCTCCGCCGGGGCGGGCTGCTCCACTGCGTCGGGCTGCTCCACTGCGTCGGGCTGCTCCACTGCGTCGGGCTGCTCGGCCGCGG
>JAKDUN010000411.1 GCA_030457675.1 Brachybacterium sp.
GTTGAGTTCCGGTTCAACGTATAGGGAGCCGGCCTGACCAGGGGTTGTGTTGCTTGGGCCCTGCGGGCAAGGGGTCTGAGTGTTCCGATCCAACGTCTGGCGATAGGTCCATAGATGCTTTCTGCGCCCCGAACACGTCTCTCGTTGTCGGTGGCCATAGCTAAGATTCCGATGGACCTGCTCCACTGTGAAGGGACCACGATGGGGCGGACATCGCGGTGGCCGCCGCGCGTGAGCTGTGGGACGCCGCCCTCACCACCCCCGGCGCACATGCGCGCCTCGACGCACCGCCAGCGCGTTGCCGCGCTGGGCCGCGCCGGCTACCGCCGTTACGACGAGAGCACTGCGACCCGCCTGGGCCGCATGTCCGAGCACCTGCTCGCGGACTACGGCGGTGACCTGCGCCGGCTGCGTGCAGCGGGGCACGCGGAGCCCGCGGCCCTGAGCCGCCTGCTGCGCGCCTTTCCCGGCATCGGGCCCGCCGGGGCGCAGATCTTCCTGCGCGAGGTCCAGGGGATCTGGTCCCTCCCGCCGGTCTTCGATGCCAAGGCGCTCGAGGGCGCGCGCCGGGCGAGGCTGCCAGCCGAGCCCGAGGCGCTGGCCGGGCTGGTTGCCCCCGCCGACCGGGCGCGGTTCGCCGCCGCGCTCGTGCGCCGCGCGCTGCGGAGGTAGCCCCGGACGCGAGGGGAGCGGGCGCCGGGCGGCGCCCTTGCCGAGCGCGGAAAAATGAGTAAGCTCAAAAATAGGCGCGCAGGTTGCGCGGCTGCCGCCCCGGCGGCCCATCGAGGAGGAACACCATGAGCGACATTGCCCGCGTCACCGTGCTGGGCGCCGGAGTGCTCGGCGCCCAGATCGCCTACCAGACCGCCTACTCCGGCTTCGACGTCACCGTCTACGACATCGGCGACGAGGCCCTGAGTGCCGGCCGCAAGCGCCTGGACGCGCTCGTCACCGCCTACCGGGCCGAGGTCGAGGGCGCCACCGAGGCCAGCACGCAGGCAGCGCTCGAGCGCCTGGCGACGACGACGGACCTCGCGCAGGCCGCGGGGAATGCCGATCTCATCATCGAGGCCGTCCCGGAGCGCCTCGACATCAAGCGCGAGACCTACGAGAAGCTCGCGGCGCTCGCCCCCGAGCACACGATCTTCGCGACGAACTCCTCGACCCTGCTGCCCAGCGACATGAAGGACTTCACGGGGCGGCCCGACCGCTTCCTCGCCCTGCACTTCGCCAACCAGATCTGGAAGTTCAACACCGCCGAGGTCATGGGCACGGCGGAGACGAGCCCCGCGGTCTTCGACACGGTCGTGGAGTTCGCCCGCGCCATCGGCATGGTGCCCATCCCCGTGCTCAAGGAGCGCCCCGGCTACGTGCTCAACTCGCTGCTCGTGCCCTTCCTCAATGCGGCCCTCGACCTGGCGGCGGGCGGCTACGCACAGCCAGAGGACGTCGACAACGTCTGGCGGATAGCCACGGGCGCGCCCATGGGACCGTTCCAGATCTACGACGTCGTGGGCCTCGGCACTGCCTACAACATCCTCTCGAGCGGCGATGAGCACAGCCAGCGCCTCGCCGCCTGGCTCAAGGAGCACTACATCGACCGCGGCCGCATGGGCGCCGGCGCGGGCGGCGGCTTCTACGACGACCCGCAGGGCTGAGTCCCGCCCGCTCTGTGGTGGAGGTGGGCCGCGCTCGGTAGGCTAGCCCTGTCGCGCCACGGGTGCGGCGGTCGCGCCGCCGGGCGGCCCCGCGAGGAGGTCCGTGTGGGTGCAGCGCTGAGGGACGGCGATTCCGAGGCGGGCCCGGCCCGCCGGGAGACCGCCGCCGACCGCCGCGAATGGGCGGCCATGTGCCGCCAGGTCCGCGTGCCCACGATGTGGGGCATCCCCCTGCGCCTCTTCCTGCTCGCCCTCGGCGCCGTGCTGCCTGCCCTCGACCGCGCGCTCGCGCCGCCGCACGCGGTCGCGGTGCGCCGGCGCCGCCGCGCCCCGCGGGGGGACGTTGTGCTCGCCGTCAACATCCCGCGCCTGCTCGACTGCGAGGGTGCGTGGGGCATGCGCATCGAGCTCGTGCCCAGCCTGGGCACCCCCGTGCCGAGCGGCGGGTTCCTCTTCCGGACCTCGGTGCCGGTGGGCCGGGCCCAGTGCCGCGCGCTCGAATCGGCGCTGGCGTTCGGCGACGTGCTCGCGCCCGCCAGCGGGCCCTTCGGCGCGATCCGCGCCATGGTCGACATCGCGCTCAAGGCGCTCTCGCCCGCGGTCAACGATCCCAGCCGCGTCGTCCAGGCGCTCGAGGAGATCGAGGACATCCTCGCCGAACTCGCCCCGTACATCGCCAAGCGCGAGGCGCTCCTGGCCGCCCACCCCGACGCGTCGGTGCTGCGCGAATGGACGCGCAGCTGGGCCGACTACGTGGCCGCGGCCACCGACGAGATCCGCCAGTACGGCACCGGCAGCGTCCAGATCCAGCGGCGGCTGCGGGCGCTCTTCGACACGCTCGCCGGGCAGTGCG
>JAKDUN010000412.1 GCA_030457675.1 Brachybacterium sp.
GGCGCGAAGGCCGCTCGAAGCGGCAAATGTTGGAGCCCGGGGCAACCGCGGCCCGGCGCGCTCCCATGGTAGAGCACGACCGGACAGGTGATGCAAGCCGACGCCGCGACGTCATGGCGTGGGCCTCAGTGACTCAGTGCAGGTGACTCAGTGCAGGTGACTCAGTCCAGATGACTCAGTCCAGCTGGCCCGCCTCCGCCTGGCGACCGGCGGCGGTCAGCTCCTCGCCGGTGCTGAGCAGTCGCTCGGCCTGTCGGGTGCGGTCGTCGCCGGTGTCCTCGTCAGCCAGCTGGGCGGTGCCGTGGGCCACGATCATGGCCACCGCTCCGGCACGCCGCAGCGCCATCCCGAGGTCCCCGGTGAACGCCCCGCGCAGGATCTCGTCCATGGAGCGGTGGACCTGCTGGACGTCCGGCGGTTCCGCGAAGCCCGAGAGATAGCGCAGCCCGGGCACGGTGCGGGATCCCGCGCGATAGCGGCGCACGACGTCGTCACCGCTGCTCTGCGACCAGGTGTGCAGCACATACAGCCGCCACAGCGCGCCCGGCAGGGAGGTGGCGGGAGCGCCCGACCACAGGGCCGCGAGATCGGTCAGCCCGTCCTCGGCGGCCAGGGCCACGACCCGCTCGACGACCTCGGGGTCCGAGCTGTGGAAGACCCCGTCGAGCAGGGCCCGGGCGGAGTCGTGCGCGAGATCGGAGGAGGTCGCAGGGTCCGGATCGCCCGGGATGGCCTCGGCGACCGAGGCATAGAGCGGGGCGGGGCGGCGGAAGCGGGGAGCTGAGGACCCGGGCGAGGACATGCTCCGCACACTACGCGCCGTCCCGGGGTCGCCGCACTACGCTGAGACCATGACGATCCCCCGGCAGATCGGCCCCGAGACCGGGCCGCGCACGGCCCTGCCCGACTACAGCCGCAGCAGCTCCACGGTCGAACGCATGGTCTCCGAGCTGCAACGTTCCCCAGGGCGGAAGAGCGCAGCGGGCGGCACGGTGCGGGCCCTGTTCCCCGCCGCCGCGACCCGGGACACGGCGCTGCGCGCGGCGGTCGCCGCGGTGCTGCTCGGCGGCGCGCTGATCGCCTCCGTGGTGAGCGTGCTGCTGCTGGCCTCCCTCGAGCAGGGGCGCTCTCCGGGGATCGGGATGCTGATGCTGCTGCTCGCCCTGGGCGCGATCGCCCTGATCCTGCTGCTGCTCGGTCTCCGCTTCGGCATCGTCGCGCTGGGCACCGCCCGCTCCCGGGTCGAGGTCTCCGAGGAGGGACTGCACGTGGTCGGGGCCATCGGCTCCCGACGGTTCCACTGGCGGGACATCGTCGCGGTCGAGTCCCGCGTGGTGCACCCCGTGCACTGGCTCACCGCCGCACTGCGGCTGCGCGACGGCTCCCGCGTGGTGATGCCCGCCTTCGACCGGCACGTCTGGGCCTACGGGCAGCCCTTCGGCCAGGACATCCCTGATCTGCGCAGCGAGCTGCGCCGGCGGGAGCGGGCCGCGGGACGCCGCCACTGAGCGTCCCGGTCAGGCAGAGGCGGTGCCGGGGGCGGTGCTGGCGCCGTCCTCCCACAGCACGCGGGCCGCCTCGGTCACGGCTGCGGCGTCGGTGTCGGAGACGCTCAGGACGCCCTCCTCGTCGAGCGGGAGGTGGCCGGACTTCCAGCTGCCGTCGGCCTCCACATGGAACATCAGCGGGACCGCATCCTGCGGGGTGGCGACCTCCGTGCGGCGCAGCGAGACGGTGCGCTCGTTGCCGTCCTCGAGGAAGGCCAGGACGATGTCGGCGACCGAGGCGGGCACCTGCTCCGAACTGGGCAGCGCGGTGACCACGAAGGAGTCCAGCTCGTCCTGCGTGAGCATGATGATCGCCTCGTTGGCCTTGATGATGAAGGCCATGCGCATCGCCTCGCCCTCGGCCAGCGCGATGCCCAGCCAGCGGTCGGCGGCGGTCAGTGCGGTCGCGATGACCTGGCCCTCCTCGCCGAGCAGCCACTGGCCGTCCTCGGAGCGCTCCACCTTCCCGCGGGCGCGGAGCCCGGAGGTGACGGCCGCGGTGACGAACTCCTCGGCGGCCTCGGGGGCGCTGCGCAGACCGATCTGCTCGCGGGTGATCCGTCCGTTCTCGGTGTCGCGCAGGCCGAGCATGAAGTCGATCTCGTACGCGGTGTAGATCGTGACCTGCTCGTCGTTCGCGGCCGCCGTGGTCTCGCTCATGGGTCCCCCTGGGTGGCGTGGTCCGGCCGACGGGCAGGTCGACCGGACGAGGTGTCTCCGGAAGCATGTCAGAAACCGGCCGGTCGCTCCACCGGCACCCCGCCGCAGTGGACGGGCGGAACACGGCCCACCGCCGACCGGACGGCGCGGATATGCTCGCAGGATGCAGGGGGACGAACACACGGGCTCCGACGCCGCGGCGGTGGGGGACGCCGCGGCGTCCGCTCTCGGCGGAGAGAGCACACGCGCGGTCTACCGGGCCCTGCTGCGCTTCGGGCCGCGGTCCCGCAGCGA
>JAKDUN010000413.1 GCA_030457675.1 Brachybacterium sp.
AGAGGAACCATGAGCGCCACCATCCAGATCACGTTCGACGTCCACGATCCGCGCACCGTCTCCCGGTTCTGGAAGGAGGTGCTCGGGTACGTGCATCCCGCTCCGCCCGGTGTGGAGCTCGCCGACGGCGAGGACCCGCTCACGGCCTGGGACGAGTTCCTCGAACGCCAGCAGGTCCCCGAGGAACTCCGCAACAGTGCCTCGGCCCTCGAAGATCCGGACGGCACCGGGCCGCGACTCTTCTTCCAGCAGGTTCCTGAGGACAAGGCCGTCAAGAACCGCCTCCACCTGGACGTGCGCACCGCCTCCGAGCTGCGCGGGGACGAGCGGATGGCGGCGCTGGAGGCCCGCTGCGAGCAGCTCGTCGCCCTCGGCGGAACGCGCCTGCAGCGCCATGAACCCGAGCCGCCGACGAGCATCGGCTTCCTCGTGATGGGCGATCCCGAGGGCAACGAGTTCTGCCTGGACTGAGCAGCAGCGGGCAGCGCGTGCCCGGAACGCTGCGTCGCCGCATACTCTGAGTCGCACACGAACTGCACCTCGAGGAGCACCACGATGTACCGCGGAACACCCCTGCACGAGGCCCGAGTGCTGATCACCGGCGGTGCTCGCGGGCTCGGCCGGCAGCTGGCCCTGGAGGCCGCACGACACGGGGCCGTCGTGACGATCTGGGATCTCGACCAGACGCGCGCCGAAGCCGTCGTCGACGAGCTCCGGGCCGCAGGCGGCATCGGATCCTGCGCCCGGGTGGACGTCACCGCTCAGGAGCAGGTCGCCGCCGCCGCGCTGGAGGCCGGAGGGCAGGACGTGGTGATCAACAATGCCGGGATCGTCACCGGCAAGCGGCTGCTGGAGGCGAGCGATGCGGAGATCCGCCGCACCTTCGACCTCAACACGCTGGCCCTGTTCTGGGTGACCCGCGCCTTCCTGCCGGGGATGCTCGAACGCGACCGGGGCACGGTCGCCACCATCGCGAGCGCCGCAGGCCTGGCCGGCGTCGCCCGGCAGACGGACTACTCCGCAAGCAAGTGGGCCGCCGTCGGCTTCACCGAGTCTCTCCGGGCCGAGCTGCGCACCGACTCCCAGGGCGTGGGCACCTTCGTGATGTGCCCCTTCTACATCGACACCGGCATGTTCGACGGGGCGAGCACGAAGTTCCCCCGGCTGCTGCCGATCCTCAAGGAGCAGGAGGTGGCGCGCCAGGCGATCGCCGCGATCGAGAGCGGCACAGAGCAGATCATCACTCCGTGGCTCGCGCGATTGCTGCCGGCGGCGCGCATCCTGCCGGTGCGGCTGTTCGATCGCGGACTGGACCTGCTGGGCATCAACCACACGATGGACGAGTTCGTAGGGCATCACGAACCCAGCGCCGGGGAGGCGATGCGGGGCTGAGCGACCCGCGGGACTACGCGCCGTAGCCGTCCCTCACCTGCCAGGAGTGCTCCTGCGCCGGGGGCGTCCGGTCTGTGCCCGCCATCTTGTCGGTGCGGCGCGCCCGCGCCGAGCGTCGGAACCAGTTCACCAGCAGACCGGGCACGAACCGATCCACGAATGGCGCACCGCACCGCGCGAGCGCCTCGACCAGCAGACCGATGAAGAACGCGACCAGCGGCATCCACGGGGCGAGGCCCACGTTGACCACGATGTCGCCCATGAACCCGACCTGTGCCTGCATGCTGGTCCAGACCAGCGCGAGCAGGACCACCGAGGTCCCGAAGTAGGCGAGCGGAAGCGCCGCCCAGGACACGACCAGCGCGAGGATGTTCCCCTTCTCGATCTCGCGGTCGCGATGCCACAGCAGCGCGACCAGCACCGGCATCAGCAGAGCGATCAGCACCAGGGGGATCCACCCGTACCAGGGCAGGTCGAAGAACCACAGGAACTCGTTGGTGCGATCCACCCCGAACTCCTCAACGCCGCCCTGCAGATTCAGATGCATCGGCACCGTCAGCATCCCCAACCCGGGCAGCAGCGCGAGGCCGGTCAGACCCCAGATCGGCAGCGACAGGAGCGAGGGGAGCACGGATGACGCCTCCCCCTCGATGACCATTCCGATCGCTGAGCCCACCACGATCAGGGCCCCGACCGGGATCGCGAATGCCAGGGCGTGGACGAGCGCGAGCCGGGGCGCGGCGACGAGATCCGCGACCACCGGCCACCAGGTGGGCTTCTCGCTGCCCGCGATGTGACCCAGGAACAGCGGGAGCGCGATGAGCGCCCAGGTGCCGAGGAACATGTCCACCCCGGCGGCATGCATCGAGAGCGACGTCCCCAGTGACTCTTCCTCGATCGCGAACGCGGTCACGCGCGTGGCGATCACGGCGACGATCGCCACCCCGAGCCCGGAGATGCCCGACCACAGGAACGCTCCGAGCGCACCGTTGGAGCCCCAGCGCCCACTCCCCCAGCGGCGCTGGACGATCCGGGCGGCGAGGAAGGCGGTGACGACCATCGCGGCGGTGATCAGCAGCGGCAGTCCCCGCCAGCTCATCGTGATGC
>JAKDUN010000414.1 GCA_030457675.1 Brachybacterium sp.
GGCGGGCGACGGGCTCCCGCAGGCCCACCCGTTCCCGGGCGCTGATCCGGCCCATCATCACGGCGGTGAGCAGCAGCAGCGTGACCGTCGCGGTGAGGCCACCGGCCAGGGCGGCCGGCCCCGCGGCAGCGGTGGCCAGTGCGGCCGAGGAGGTCCCAGGGGCGGCGGCTGCGGCGTTCAGCGCGGCGGCTCCTGACCCGGCCCCGGTGCCCGCGCCGAGGGCGGAGACCAGGTGGGAGGTGACCGTGACCGTCGTGACCAGCAGGATCGACAGCTCCAGGCCGCCGCTCTTCCAGGCCAGCACCGCCGAGGCCAGTCCCAGGGCCAGGGCGGGCAGCACCACCGCGAGGCTGAGCTCGCGACCAATGAGCATCACGGCGCTCGCGGCGATCATCGCGGGCAGGGGGCTGCGCAGCCAGGTGCCGAGCGTCTGCAGCACCACCCCGCGCAGCGTCAGTTCCACCCCGATCGCCTGCAGGGGGCCGAGGACCAGCACGATCAGTGCGACCAGCAGCAGCTGCGGCACCGACCCGGCGGAGTCCGCCCCACCGGCGGCGCTCCCGGCACTGCCGCCGTCGGCCCTGGTGATCGCGCCGGCGAGCGCGGCGGCAGCGACCACCACAGCGCCCATCGCGACGCCCCACGGACCGAGCGACCGCAGCAGGGCGCGGCGCGGCCGGGCGGTGACCGACCACGCGGTGCCCAGCGGTCGCCAGCCGCCGAAGCGCACGCCGATGCTCCCGGCGGGCAGCCACATCACGCCCATCGCCAGGGCGAGCGCCACATCGAGCGGGCTGGTGGGATCGCCGCTGGTGATGCCGATGGCGACGTTCACGCCCGGGGCGAGGGCGAGCACCAGGATCGTCAGCACGAGCACCACCGAGATCAGCACCACGTAGGCGATGAAGGCGGCGGCGAGGGTCAGCAGCGGCCGGAGCCGGCCGGCCCAGGCGGGGCGCAGCGTCGCCATGCGATGGAAGGGGGTGGCGGCGGGGAGGGAGTGGTCTGGAGACATGTCGCCCCTACTGTAGAACGCTCGGCCGAGAGCACGATGGGGACCCACCTGCGACGCCGGCCGGTTCCTGCCCGGCGGGTGTTCACGCTCCCCGGGCGGTTCCGTCCGTCGGCCCGTGGTGCCAGGATGATGCTCAGCGGGTCTCCCCCGAGACCCCTCACTCTGGAGGTCTCATGTTCAGCTCCACGCCCTACATCTCGTTCCCCGGCAATGCCCGCGAAGCCCTCGAGCACTACGCGGAGGTCTTCGGCGGCACCCTCGACGTCATGACGTACGACGGCATGGAGGGCCTGCCCTTCGAACCACCGCCAGGTGTGGTCGCCCATGCCCAGCTGCACGGCGGCCTGGTCACTCTCGCCGGTGCCGACGACCTCGGCGAGAGCCCGCAGCCGCTGGAGGGCTCCGCCTACTCGCTGATGGTGATGCCCCCGACCGTCGAGGAGGGCCGCGCGCTCATCGAGCAGCTCGCCGACGGCGGCAGCGTCGAGATGCCCTTCGAGCAGGCACCCTGGGGCGATCACTACGGTCAGTCGAAGGACCGCTTCGGCGTGCTCTGGCACGTGAACGTCTCCGGCGCCTGACCCTCCCCGCCGCCTGCCCCGCGCACCGATGGTGGGAGCGGGACCGGTCACGTTCCGGAATCCCGCTCCCGCCCTCGGCGTTCGAAGCAGCGTGAGCACACGAACCCACCGCACCCTCGGGATCCTCGGCGCCGGGAAGGTCGGCACGGTCCTGGCCCGCCTCGCGATCGCCGCCGGCCATGACGTGCTGATCTCCGGCTCCGGAGACCCCTCCCGGATCGAGCTGATCACCCGGATCCTGGCTCCGGGCGCACAGCCGGTCACCGCGGGCGAGGCGGTCGAGCGCGCCGATCTGGTGATCCTCGCGCTCCCGCTGGGCAGGCACACCGCCCTCCCGGCCGACGCCTTCGAGGGGAAGCTCGTCATCGATGCGATGAACTACTGGTGGGAGACCGACGGCATCCTCGAGCAGTTCTCCCATCCCGGCGCCTCCACCAGCGAGATCGTGCAGGAGCACCTGCCGGGCGCGACCGTGGTCAAGGCCTTCAACCACATGGGCTACCACGACCTCGAGGACCTCTCCCACCACGCCGCACCCCGCGCGGCGATCGCGATCGCCGGCCCGTCTCCGCAGGTGGAGATCGTGGGCGAGCTGGTGGACGAGCTGGGCTTCGACCCACTGCCGATCGGGCACCTCGCCGAGGGGGTGCGCCTGCAGCCCTATGCGGAGGCCTTCGGGGCGAACGGGGATGCGGCCGCGCTGCGCGAGATCGTGGACCGCTTCCCTCAGACGGAGAGGGGCCGGGAGGTGAGGGCGGCGCTCGCAGAGGGCACCGAGGAGGAGGAGGGCTCCGCCGCGCTGGCCGACGAGCGGATCTGACCCCTCCCCCGCTGGGGCTCCCACAGTCCCAGACCGGCACGCCGCGAGTACCACCACCAGATCCCGGCCGAGAGCAGCACCA